>JBDTSV010000148.1:0-38010 GCA_039930985.1 Pseudomonadota bacterium | reverse complement strand
TGCCTCGTCCCATCGATGAACGAGGGCTTCTCGAACTCCATCATCGAAAAGATGGCCGTAGGTCTGCCGGTCGTGGTCACCCGGATCGGAGGCAATGCGGAAGCCGTGGAAGACGGCAGCACCGGATTAGTCATCCCCCCGCAGGACCTGGCTTCATTGCTGAATGCCATCGGCAAGCTTCATGACGATCCCGAACTGCGCTCGCGGTTCGGCGTTGCCGCACGCCGCAGGGCGGAGGACTTGTTCAGCCTTTCGCAGATGATAGGGCGACACGAATCCCTGTACCGTTCCCTCGCGCCGAAGTTTGCGGAGGAAACTCCTTGAGCGACTTCGACGTATTGGTGATCGG
This sequence comes from Pseudomonadota bacterium, assembly GCA_039930985.1. Lineage (GTDB taxonomy): Bacteria > Pseudomonadota > Gammaproteobacteria > Steroidobacterales > Steroidobacteraceae > CADEED01. The sequence continues at coordinate 37,661 of JBDTSV010000148.1, read as the reverse complement.
CGCAGGTGCGGCCGGAGTTTGCGCGGCGCACGTGCTGTGCGCTCGGGGCCTGCGCGTGGGCCTTCTGGACAACCGCAGCAAATGTCCGCCCAGTTTCAAGGCCGAGAAGCTCGAACCCGACCAGATCGCGATATTGAAGCAGATCGATCTGCTGCAGCAGGCGATGGATGCCATTTCTCCACTGCGCGAAATTGTCGTGTATCGCCGCGAATCCATCATTCAGCGCCTGAGGATCGATCAGTTCGGCATGCACTACCATGCGTTCGTCAACACGTTGCGCGACAAACTACCGTCCGCCGTTACCCAGATCACCGACACGGCGATCGAACTCAATACTGCCGGCAGCGATCCATCGGTTCAGCTGCAGAGTGGCAAAACAGTCACGGCGAGACTGGTGGCGGTGGCCGCGGGCACCAGCAGTCGCTTACGGCAGGTGACGGGCGCGGTACGGCGCGAGGTTTCCGCGCATCACAGCATTGCCTTTGGTTTTGACTTAGGCCTTGAGTCCGGCCGCCTGCCGCACGACGGCGTCAATGTCCTCCCCGATCGATATTCCGACCTGGTGGGCTTTCTTACTTTGTTTCCCACACCGGTCGGAGTGCGCGCGAATCTCTTTGCGTACCACGATGCACAGTCGGAATGGAGTCGGGAGATGCGACTCAACACCGCAACCGCACTCGAGCGGACATTCTCCCGGTTGCGCAAGGTGATTGGGAATTTCACGATCGTCGGGCGCGTGAATGCTGCCGCGATCGACCTGTGGACCAGCGATGTCACACCTCAGCCAGGAGTCGTGCTGATCGGAGACTCCTTTCAGAGCGTCTGTCCGGTCACCGGCACGGGCATCTCAAAGGTGCTCAACGACGTTCATGTGCTCGGCCAATTGGTCCCGGACTGGTTTGGCACGCCTGGCATGTCTGCTGAGAAGACAGCCGCTTACTACAACAATCCGGTCAAGCGTTCCAGTGACGCGCACTCGCTGCAATCCGCGTTGTACAGTAAACGCGCGTCCGTTGATCAAGGTCTGAAATTTCGCCTGGTGCGCTTCCGGCGCGACACCATCGGCAGATTGCGCAACGCCACTGCGACGTCTAGTTAGCGGGCGCCTGGGCGCTCACTTGCGACCGCGTACCCGCAGCAGTAATCCCTTGATGGTTGCCTTGAGCCTGTCGAGTCCCGCTTCCCATGTCATACGCAGCCGGCCGAACGCACCGGGGCTGTAGAAGGTCCAGTTGTTGAGCGTGCGGCTCTGCTTGGTCCAGGTCCACTTGAACGACTCGTCGCCCTGCAGAAAATTGAATTCAGTGCATCCGCGTTCATGCGCGTCGCGGATGACCTCGGAAAGCAGCACGATGCCGGGGGAGCGCTCGGACCAGGCCGGGTCGTAGCCGAGCTGGAAGTAGAAGAGTCTTCCCTGCAGCGTGAATCCGTAAAACACCGCAAATATTTCGTCGCCGGACCACAGGCAGCGGAAGGTCAGGGAACCTGCCGGCAGTGCGGCGACGAGCCGGGCGTGAAATTGCTGCACATCGTCCCGGTCGAAAGAACTCTCGATGCCCTTCTGCGTTGCGCGCAACGCATGCAACTCGCGTAACCGGGCCAGAACCGCCGGTACCTCGTTTTCCGCCACCGCGCCGAAGCGGACTCCGGGAATGGCGAACATTTTCTTGGTCCGGTTGCGGATCTTGTATCGCTCGTTTGAGGACAGCCCTTTGAGAAACTCTTCGAACGAGCCGCGGATCGGCAGGTACGGAGCGATGCCTGCCGCACGCCCGCGCGCCGGCAGATCCGCTGCAGCGCAGGCCCGATCCATACCCGAATCCGCTGCCACCATCGGCAGGTCAATGCGCGCGCTGCTCCCGGCCGCGGCCAGCGCCGCGCGCAGCAGCACCGCGAGCAAGTCCTTGCGCTCCTCACCCGCGGCCAGCAAGGCGATGTGATCCGGGAAGAGCCGATTGACGCCGAGCATCGTCAACACCGGCAGCCATGCGCCGGAACGCTGGCGCGCCAGCGGCAGGATTCCCACGGCACGCCCATCTCTTCGTGCAACCGCGATGACCACCTTCGATTCGCCACCGATGACCTGGAGCCAGCCATCAGCCCACTCCCAGGTAGCAAAAGGTGTCGCGTACTCCATGCGTTGGCACAGGTCGTTCCACTCTGCCCGCAGCCCGGTCAGGGCTTCGCGCCCGACGATCGTCACGGTGAGGGGAGATGCCGTTTCCGGCGGTGATGCGTGCGTGGAATTCAGGAGAATCGTCTCGTTAGAACTGTGCGCGGAGCACTGATCCGGCCCCACCGCTCAAGACGAGCCTGAATATGCTGGCCGAATCGTACCGGCCGACGCTCATGCGCGGAATCGCGAACCTGTCGCAGTCCGAGCGCCACAAGCGCTTTTCCGTGGTAAAGGCCGTGCGGAATCCGCAGCCCACGATGTTTTCGCGCACCCTGGCGTCGTAATCCCCGCTCGGATACGCGAAATGCTCCACCGATTGACCCGTCCACTGCTGCAGCAGCCGGCGCGACTTGGACACATCGGCCGTGGTATCCGCCCCTGACATTTGCGTCAACAAGCTGTGCGCATGCGAGTGCGCGCCGATAGTCACATGCGGACACGCCCCGAGCTCGCGAACCTGCTGGACCGTCATCGGCTGCAAGGGAGCGCGGACAGCGCCGCCAGCGGCTCTGGCACGCTCCTCGACGATCGTGGCAAGTTTTTCGTTGCGCTCGACGCCGGCGGCCTTGATGTCCACCAGCAGGCGCTGGATCTGGGCCCAGTTGTTCGCGCCGCTCGGCGGACCCACGGCATACACACCCAGCCCGACGTCTCGCATGTCGAGAGTGAGCGGTTCGACAACCTGCAATACGTTCACGACCCGATCGAACCAGAGGAGCCGGCCTGATTCCACCTGCCCGGTCGCGACGAACACAGTCACGGGCACACGCGCTTCTTCCACGATGGGCAGCAGGTGTCGATGATTCCCCGCGCCACCGTCGTCAAACGTAAGCACCGCGGCAGGTCGCTGCGAATCGCCGCGCGACATAGCCTCATCGATGGTCAGGATGTCGAACGCGGATTTCAAATATTCGATTTGACGCCGCAGGTCGGACACACGGACGGCGGTCCAAGCCTCCGCGGCGTCATCGTCACCGAGCACCTCGTGATACATCAGCACCGTGACGCCGGGGGCTGACCTGCGGCGCGCCCTGCGCAGCAATGGTTCGACGGCTAACAACCCCGTCAGCAATCGGCGCATCATCGCGAATTCCGGTGTGGATACATATTCATGTCTACTCTAATAACTACGCGTGGTGACACCACTCACCATCGAGCCGCGAGAGCAGCGACTGCCCACGCATGAAGGCTTCGAGGATGGCGGGGTGCTGGGTCTGCACCAGCATCCAGCGCACCGACGGTTCAAACACGGCGCGACGCGCGGCAAGCGGAGCAAGCAACGTCGGATGCAGCACACCGCTCAAACTCGTGGCTCCCCGGAGCCACGCGTCATAAGCCAGGCTGTCGAGAACAGGAGCGCCCCATGCGGGATCAGCCACCAGCTGCAGGACCTCGCTCCGTCCGCCCTTGTTAGCGTAGTACACGTACCAACCGACCACAGCGCCCTTGGCATGCAGACTGTTCAGCACGAGTTGCCCGTGCCCGTGCTCCTGCATCGACCTGGCACGCTCGACCAGCCACTCGATTGAACCATCGGTCGCATCCGGCCGCAGCAGATCCTCACCCTTGATACCCGCGATCAGTGACGCAAGTCCGGCAGCGGACATGGGTGTGGCCTGCAGGTCCGGCACCCCGAACCTGTATGGACTGCGCGGCAGGTGGCGCAGGATGGCATCCATGGCGTCGGCAGGCAGCAGACACACCGGGCGCAGGATCTTGGGCAGCAACCGGTCCGTGACTAGTGAAGCAAGGCGACGCACCGGCCGCAGCGGCAGTATCCAGCGAACGCTCTGCGCCAGGCTGACCGTCATTCCCAGTCGTTCATGCAGCGGTCGGTTGCTCTCGCCGACTTCGTCCACGAACGCGAAATCCCGCGGCAACTCCAGATAGGTCCGAAACAGCGCGCCGCCCACGCCTCGCCCGCGGTGTGCGGGATGAACGACGAAGTTGGAATGCAGCGTTCCGGTGTAAGTTTGCCCGCGAAGCGTAAATCGACGTCCCGCAACGCCGATGAAGCCGACGATACTTCCTTCGTGCTCGTATACCAGTGGATCGTAGGCTGGCAGGCGCGCCTGATTGTTGAGGAAGACCGTCTCGAGCCATTGGCGATACCGCTGCCGCAGCTGCGGCGACATCGGTCGCGACGGCAGGAACACCATGTTGTGCAGCTCGGCCACCGCGTCGATGTCCGAACCGGTGAGTGACCTCACGCCTCTCATTGAACTCCTCGATAGACCGACGTCGACATCACGAGATCCGCAGGCTGTTTCCGGATTGCCAATAGTCTTCGAATCCCCTGCGGGTCGTCGTGCCCGCGTTGCGATTTTGGTAAGAAAGTCTCAATTGTTGGCGCAAACCGCTCGGTTACGGGGATAGTAAATTCAAATGGCCCTCTCGGCCCAGTCTGCTTCGCGCAATGGGGCTTTATATAGAGAAACCAGACTGCCGGCCGGCGGTCGTGCCCGAAAGACCGGCGATGTGTTCACGCCCGTGGGGCGCTCACCGATTCCAGTGCTGCGATCGGCATCGGCGCCGATCCATGGCTAACTAACTCCCGAAGCATGATCGTTCCGAACTTGGTCCTCACGACGCAGCGGCCGCGGGCTCGTCCTACCGAGAGCACGCCAATCTGACTGCTCGCATCGAAGCGCGACTTTCGCATGATTCGCATCTCCTGAACGCTGGCGTACGACAACGCCGTCGTTGGGGACGATCGATCCGTACCCGTTGGCATCTTGGGGCCTATGCCGTTCATGCGACCGACGGCAGACAAGCTTGCGAAGGTCATTCCAGGTGCCCAGCGTCAGGTTGTCGAGGGCCAGGCCGATGATGTGAGTTCGAAAGTCCTGGCGCCGATCCTGCTGAAGTTCTTCGACCAGGGCGTCGATGGACCAACACTTGAGGCTACTGTCGCGATCGGCGCGGCCAGATTATGATTTGACGCAGAGGCTGGCATTCACCATGAAGCTCACTACGCATTTCCTCCGGACCGCTATTGTCGCGGGACTGCTGCTCAACAACGCGGCGTTCGCGACCAACCCTCTCGTCACGGATCAGTTCACTGCCGATCCGACGGCGCGCGTGTTCGAAGGGAAGATCTACGTTTACCCTTCGCATGACATCAGGCCGCCGCCAGACTACCAGGGGCGCCCTAACTGGTTCGTCATGGAGGACTACCATGTCTTCTCGTCCGAGAATCTCACCGACTGGAAAGATCATGGCGTGATCGTCAAGCGGTCGGACGTCGAATGGGCCGACCAGAACGCGTACGCCATGTGGGCGCCGGACTGCGTCTACAAAGACGGCAAGTACTACTTCTTTTTTCCCGCGGTGGCGAAGAGCGGCGGCTTCAGAATCGGCGTCGCGATTGCGGACACACCCTATGGACCGTTCAAGCCCCTAACAACTCCCATCGAAGGGGTGCGCGGCATTGATCCTGGCGTGATCATCGACAAGGACGGCAGCGCTTACCTGTTCTACTCCTCCAGGGACACGCTTTTCGTCGCGAATCTGAAGCCGAACATGACCGAGATCGAGGGCGAACCGAAAGCCATCGACAATCTGCCGAAGAAGGGATTGCAGGAAGGTCCATTCGCATTCGAGCGCAACGGCGTCTATTACCTTACGTACCCGCATGTCGCCAACAAGATAGAGCGGCTGGAATACGCGACCAGCACCTCGCCCATGGGTCCGTACAAATGGGCCGGTGTGATCCTCGACGAATCCGCGAGCGGTTGCTGGACCGTCCATCAGTCCATCGTCGATTACCAGGGCCAGTGGTATCTCTTCTACCACGACCGGGATCTCTCACCCGCGTTCGACAAGAATCGCGCGATCCGGGCAGACAAGTTGTACTTCAACGCTGACGGCACCATCCAGAAGGTCACCCCGACACTGCGCGGGGTCGGACTCGTGCAGGCGACGAGCCAGATTCAGATCGATCGCTACTCCGGCAGCGACGGCGTCGCGATCTCGCTGCTGGATGACGCGAATCCGTTCGCTGGCTGGAAGACCAGGTTCAACGGCCAAAGCTCCTGGACGCGATTCAATGAAGTCGACTTTGGCCGCGGCGGTCTGAAAGCCATCGAGGTTCGCGCCAAGGCTGCGGGCTCGAGCGCGCTCGAGATCCGCGTGGACAAGCCAGCTGGCCGGTTGCTTGGCCGTGTAAAAGTCGGGCCGGGGATCGACTGGAAGATTGCGCGAGCGGGCGCGAAAAAAAGTCCCACCGGCATCCATGACCTTTTCATCACCCAGAGCGGTGACGAACCCGTCGAGGTTGACTGGATCAGTTTCCGCTGAGTTGCCGATTGCGCCGACAGGAACTTTCCGGTCGACAGGCCATCATCTCCTGTCATGACCCGAGCGCAATCCCGACGTCGCCTGCTGCAGCTCATCACGGCTTTGGCCGCGTCGCCGATTGCGTCACTCTCCGCGCGCTCGGCGAACGGAAAGGATCGTCCCATGCGTCGCATCTTCATCACCGGCTCCACCGATGGCCTTGGCCGCGACGCGGCGAAAACGCTCATCGACCAGGGCCACCAGGTGGTTCTGCACGCGCGCTCGCAGCAGCGCGCGTCGGCACTCGCCGATCTCTCACCCCGTGCGGCCGGCGTGGTCATCGGCGATCTCTCGAGCTCCGCTGCGACGCGAGCGCTTGCCGATCAGGTGAACCGCATCGGGCGCATGGATGCCGTGATCCACAACGCCGGCATCTACCGCGAGCCGAACCGCGGCGCCACTCCCGAGGGTCACGCGAAGGTCCTGGCGGTGAACACGCTGGCGCCGTACATGCTCACAAAACTCATCGAGCGACCCGACCGCCTCATCTATCTCAGCAGCGGCATGCATCGAAGCGGTGAAGACTCGCTGCGCGACATCGACTGGGCCGAACGGCGCTGGGACACGAACCAGGCCTACTCCGACAGCAAACTTTACGTCACCGCGCTTGCCATGGCGGTAGCTAGAAAGTGGCCGACAGTCATCAGCGGCGCGGTCGATCCCGGCTGGGTGCCCACCAGGATGGGTGGCGCCGGCGCTCCTGATGATCTGGAGATGGGACATCTCACGCAGACCTGGCTCGCGGTGAGCGATGACCCGGCGGCGAAAGTCAGCGGCGCCTTCTGGCATCACCGCAAACAATTAAGGCCGGCATCGCCAGCACTCGATGCCGGCTTTCAGGATCGGCTCGTCGCGCGCCTGGCTGAACTGACCGGCGTCGTACTCTTTTGAATCTGGATGTCGACGTAGTCATCGTCGGCGGCGGCGCAGCGGGAGCCGGTGCCGCGCGCCGCCTCGCGCAAACAAGTCTTTCCACCGTCCTGTTCGAGGCAGACTCCCGCCTGGGCGGCCGGGCGTGGACTCATGACACGTCAGGATTGCATCTCGATCTCGGCTGCGGCTGGTTCCATTCCGCGGAACGCAACGCCTGGATTGCGATCGCCGGGTCCACCGGTGTTTCCATCGACCGCACACCGGCGCAATGGGGCATTCAGCACCGTGATCTCGGCTTCCCGAAGGCGGAACAGTTCGTCGCGCATCAGGCTTTTGCGAACTGGATGCGGCGGCTCGAACACTCGCCACCACCCAGCGACCGCGCCGCCGACGCGCTGGATGCCGACAGCGAATGGAACGACTACATCCGCACCATCGTCGGATTCATCAGCGGCGGCAGCCTGGAGCGGCTGTCGATCGCCGACTACCTGGCCTACGATGAAGCTTCGTCTGATTGCAATTGGCGCGCGCCATCCGGCTATGGATCCCTGATTGCCGGCAGCTTCCCTGCGCAGGTGCCGCTTCATCTAGCTACTCCGGTGAACTCCATTGCGCTTCGCGCCAACGGCGTCACGGTTCGGACGCCGGCTGGCGTCGTGCACGCGCGGGCGGCGATTCTCACGGTCTCGACCGCCGTGCTGGCCGGCGAAACCTTGCAGCTTCCGGGCGAACTCGAGCCCTGGCGCGAGGCCGCGCGCCACCTGCCGCTGGGCCGGAATGAAAAGATCTTCCTCGAGATCGTCGGTGGCGCGCCATTCGCCGCGGAATCGCAGTTGTTAGGCAATCCGCGCGACGTGCGCACGGCCTCGTACTACATCCGCCCACTGGGCTCGCCGGTCATCGAGTGCTTCTTCGGTGGCGAAGGAACGCGAGTGTTGGAAGAAAGCGGCTCCGCTGGCGCGTTCGACTTCGCCATCGGGCAACTGTGCGCGCTGTTCGGGTCGGACATCCGCGGCGCGCTGCGTCCACTGGTCGCAACCCGCTGGAGCCAGATGAAGCGCATCGGCGGGGCGTATAGCTACGCGCTGCCGGGACTCGCTTCGGCGCGAAGGCTGCTCGCCCGGCCGTTCGAGAATCGCCTGTTCTTCGGCGGTGAAGCGACCAGCTCCGGAGATTTCTCAACCGCCCACGGCGCCCACGACAGTGGGACGCGCGCAGCCTCAGAAGCGATCGCCGCGCTCACACCGGTTCGTTAAAAACCCGCGACTTTTCAGGCATTTCGACAATCGCAAAGTTGGCGATTGCTGACGTGGCTATTGCACTACAACAGTTGCCAGAATCGACTTACGGCGTCTTCCAGATCAATCGTAACTATCTGAATATGAAAGTTATTTGTCCCTGAAGCGGGACGCATTCGGTTCGTCGCAAATTTGTTGTTTGCTTGCCTACGAATGCTTAGTCTCGGCCCATTGCAGGAGTTGAGCCGTTCGAAAATGCCCACGCGTTTCCTACACCTATCGACGCCGTATGCCCGGCTTACGGGCGCGGCGATGTGTAGCCAGGACGCAATTCTTCCTGCAGCCGATTCGCGGTGCGCGTCGGCAACTCAACACATTAGGACGACACCATGAATCTGAAATCAGGTTACCCAGGTAGTCACTCGATCAGCGCCGCGGTTCGCCGCGCGTTGTTTGCCGCGGCGGTTACCGCGACTGCCTTGCCCGCTTCACAGGTCCTGGCGCAGGCGCAGTCGCAGGACGAAGTGCTCGAGGAAGTGATCGTTACCGGCTCGATTCTCCGCCGCACCGATGCGGAAACGCCTTCACCCGTCACCGTGATCAGCTCGGAAGAGCTGGCACAGCGCGGCATCAATACTGTTTCGGACGCGGTGCAGCGCCTGTCGGCTAACAATGCCGGCACGATCACCGCGGGCTGGAATACCGGCTTCAACTTCGCGAGCGGCGCGACTGCGCCGGCGCTGCGCGGACTGACGGTCCAGAACACACTGTCGGTGGCCGACGGGCTGCGCATGGCGCCCTATCCACTGGCCGATGACGGCCAGCGAAATTTCGTCGACCTCAACACGATTCCGAGCGCCATCGTCGATCGCATCGAGGTCCTGCGCGACGGCGCGTCATCGACCTACGGCGCCGATGCCATCGCCGGCGTCGTCAACGTCATCACCAAGAAAGAAATCCAGGGCCTGCACATTGGCGGATCGACTGCGCTCTCCGAGGCCGGCGGCGGCGACGAGAATCACTTCGACCTGACCTGGGGCAAGGGAAGCATCGAGAGCGAGGGCTACAACTTCTATATCAGCGGCGAATACCAGAAGCAGGATCCGCTCTGGGCGCGCGACCGCGACTACCCATTCAACAGCACCGACCTGAGCCGCAAGTGCGGTCCCTCGGGTAGTTGCATGACCAATCTCAATTTGAACGGTGTCACCACCGAACTCGGCGACACGCCCGCAAGCTTTAACGGCTTGTTCAGCGTACCGGGCGTCTCGCTGGTTCGACCGATTGCCGACCCGATCGCCAATACCGGTGGTGGGCGATATCAATATCTCAATCCCGCCGCCGGTTGTCGCGAGTGGTCGACGATCAACATCACAGCGAATCAATCGGCCACCGCGCCGCTGAGTGTTTGCGAAATCAACATTCAGAGCGCGTACATCATGTTGCAGCCGGAGATCGAGCGCACGGGGCTGTCGCTGCGTTTCACCGCCAACGTGGGCGAAAACGCGCAGTTCTACACCATGGCGAATTTCTACAAGGCCGACACCTCGGCCTCCTTCACTCCGCTGGGGCTCAACGGAACTCCGCCGCCTCCGAACCCGGCGAACCTCGCCGCTGCCAACGTCAATCTTCCGGTGTACGTCTGCTCGCAAGGCGTCGGAACCTTCAATGGCGTCGGCACGGGATGCGACGCCAGCAACGGCACGTTGAATCCTTACAACCCGTTTGCCGGGGCCGGCGAGCGCGCACAGCTGCTGTTGCGATCACCCTATGGCCGGGCGGTCGATACGAGCTCGCGCGCGATTCGCGCCGTGGCGGGCATCGACGGAAGCTTCGGCGAGGGCTGGCGCTATTCGGGCAACTTCACGACCTCGGAAATCGGCCTGACCCAGGATCAGCGCAACTTCCCGATCGCGCAGCGTGTCTGGGACGTGGCGGCCCGCGGGACTTTCAATTTCTCCGATCCGTATGCGAACTCCAAGGAGATGTGGGACTACATCGCTCCGGTCAGCAGCAAGTACAACACCTCGAGGCTGTGGCAGGTTCAGGGCACGATTGCCAAGGACGTCTTCGAACTACCGGGCGGCTCGATGCAGGCCGCGCTCGGTGCGTCCTTTCGGGAGGAGTCGATCGACTCGCCCAGCGCCAACCCGTCCAATATTTCCTCGCCCTACGATCGGTACTACTCGATCAACGCCGTCGGTACCTCCGGCAGCCGCGACGTGAAGTCGGCCTTCTTCGAACTCAATGCGCCGCTTTTCAAGCAGCTCGAGCTGGTCGCATCGGGCCGATTCGACGACTACTCCACCGGCCAGTCTAACTTCTCACCGAAGTTCGGATTCAAGTTCACGCCCATCGAGCAGATCGCGTTCCGCGGCACCTACTCGAAAGGCTTCCGCATCCCGAGTTTCAACGAGTCGTTCGGTTTGCCGACCACCGGCTTCGTCACCCGCTCCACCGGTTGCGGCGCCGCGCCGCAGACGTTCCCTGCCTTCTGCGCGGCGCACAACAACAATGGTTACGCGGCGAATGCCTACACGCTCGGTCTCACGCAGACCGGCAATCCCGCGCTCGATCCGGAAAAGTCGACGTCATTCACCGCCGGACTCGTGTTCGAGCCGCATCTGGGCGCGTTGAACCTTGCCTTCACGGTCGACTATTGGCAGATCGAGGTGAAGAACCTGATCACCGGCGTCACCGACACGTCCGCCGTCGAAGAGGCGTACTTCGCGAACAACGGTGTCGTGAACATTCCGGGTTTCACTGTCACGCCCGGCATTCCCGATCCTGCGTTCCCGAACGCGCTGCCGCTGCTGGGCTTCGTCGAAACCTCGTTCACCAACCAGAACAAGCAGGAAGTCAGTGGTATCGACTTCGGCGCGAACATCACTGTGCCGTTGGGCGACTCGGTCACCTGGCGCAGTGCAGTCGATGCCTCGTTCCTCGCCAAGTATGAGCTGACGACGGATGACGGCGACGTATTGCGCTATGACGGCACGTTGAGCCCATGCAACATCACGTCCTGCTCGGGCACGCCGAAGTGGCGCGGTTCGTGGCAGAACACATTCGAAATCGGCAAGGCCGCGTTGTCGCTCACGACCTACTACACCAGCGGTTACGACACCGCATCGATCGACTTCGGCGGCATCAAGGGCGACTGCCAGGGCAACGCGGACGCTGCCGCGTCTACGCTTGCGTACGTCGACGGTTCGCCGGTGCTCTGCAACGCCAAGCCGACGTGGAATGCGGATCTCACCGCACGCTACAAGTTCAACGACAAGTACACGGCTTACCTGGACGTGCTGAACGTGTTCGACATCGCCGCGCCGTTCGAACCGTCGGCGGCGTACAACCTGTTCCAATTCAACCCGGCATGGGCCGGCCCGAACATCATGGGCCGGTACTTCCGAATCGGTGCCAAGTTCGACTTCTGATGATTTGATGTTGCGTTGAAATTGGGCGACTTCTTCGGGAGTCGCCCTTTTTTTTTGAAAAAATTTCCTCGCTGCGCCCCAGCAATCGCCCGCCCCCTCTAGGTAGTTAGCGCAATCCCAGTTCGACGCGGTGCCGGCTGCTTGACTGTGGTAGCGCTATCGTCAATTACTAGCCGCGCCGCAAGGGAGCGGCATTACGAAGGGGAATTCCATGTTCGACAACCTCAGGAAACTGCGCGTCAGCAACAAAAGAGTGGTCGCGGCACTCATTTGTTTAGCTGCTTTCGGTGCATCGACGGCCGATGCCCAATGCCTGACTTCCAGTCAGACGGGCACCAACAACGGCTTCTACTATTCGTTCTGGAAAGACAATCCGGGAACCGTGAATTTCTGTTTGCAGGCGGGCGGCCGCTACACATCCAATTGGAGCGGAATCAACAACTGGGTGGGTGGCAAGGGCTGGCAGACTGGCTCGCGCCGCACAGTCAGTTACTCCGGCAGTTTCAATTCGCCCGGCAATGGCTACCTGACTCTCTACGGGTGGACCACAAACCCGCTGGTCGAGTACTACATCGTCGATAGCTGGGGCACGTATCGTCCACCCGGTGGATCAGGATACATGGGCACCGTGACGAGCGACGGCGGCACGTACGACGTCTATCGCACGCAGCGCGTGAATCAGCCATCCATCATCGGCAACGCCACTTTCTACCAGTACTGGAGCGTCCGGCAGTCGAAGCGGGTAGGTGGAACGATCACCACGGGCAATCACTTCGATGCGTGGGCAACGTACGGCATGAATCTGGGCACCCACAACTACCAGATCCTGGCGACCGAGGGCTATCAAAGCAGCGGCAGCTCTGACATCACGGTGAGTGAAGGCGGCGGCAGCAGTTCATCGTCTTCGGGTGGCAGCAGTAGCAGCAGTGGTGGCGGCGGAAGCAAGAGCTTCACGGTGCGCGCGCGCGGCGTGGCCGGCGGAGAATCGATCACGTTGCAGGTCAACAACCAGAGTGTCCAGACTTGGACGCTGGGCACCAGCATGCAGAACTACACTGCGTCCACCTCGTTGAGCGGTGGCATCACGGTTGTGTTCACCAACGACGGTGGCAGCAGGGATGTCCAGGTGGACTACATCATCGTGAACGGCCAGACGCGTCAGTCCGAAGCGCAGAGCTACAACACCGGGCTCTATGCCAATGGTCGTTGCGGCGGCGGCTCCAACAGCGAATGGATGCATTGCAACGGCGCCATCGGCTACGGGAATACGCCGTAACGCCGAACGGTCCGTTCTGCTCTTATAAGGGTGGGCACGTGCCCACCCTTTTTTGCGTGGCTGGAGGGCGACATGTCTCGACTACTCCTGATGTTGGCGATCCTTCCTCTGACGGCATTGGCCGCCGACGACCTGCGGGTCGCGACTCTGGAAATGGAAATTCGCGACCTGCGGCGGGAGGTGCAGGTGTTGTCACGGCGGCTGGACGGGCAGCGTCCGTTGCCCGCGCGGCCGGACGCAACGCCGCCCGTTGCCGCAACGGCGGCGAGCTTGCCCCAATGGGTCGACGCCTCCAAATGGAGGCAGCTGCGCCGCGGCATGAGTGAACTGGAAGTGATCGGCTCGCTCGGGGCACCAACCTCGATGCGTGAAGAAGGCGGGGCGCGCGTGCTGTTTTACGCGCTGGAAATCGGTTCGTCGGGGTTCCTCGGTGGCAGCGTCAAACTACGTGAACGCGCGGTGGTCGAGGTCCGTCAGCCGACCCTGCAGTGACCGGCGGCGTTCACAGGTTGGCCACGAACCACTTGCGGATTTCCTCGCGCATCGCCGGCGTCTCGAGGTGCGCGCTCTCGAAGCGCAGCAGCTGCCAGTTTTCCGGCTTGCCAGCCGACGCGTAAACCTTCTTGAGCTCTGCATCGATCTTGTCGAGACCCGCCACCGGGGTGAGGGCATCGAGATTTCCGGCCAGCGACAAGTGCGCTCGCGGTGCGATCAGCGCATTCATCTGCGACGTGGTGAAGTGGTTGAGCAGATCGGGCACGTAATAATAGATGCCGTGTCCCTTGAGGCCGCCGACTTCCACCAGCGTGTGCCAGTCGGTGAGACAACAGATGTCGATGACGACCTTGAGCCGCGCATCGAGTGCGCCGGCCCACTGCGCCGCCGAACTGCCCATCGACATTCCGACCGTGGCGAGCCTCTGCGTGTCGACGTCGGGGCGGCCGACTAGATAGTCCACGGCCTGGAGAGAATCGTAGACCATCATTCCCCAGAGTACGCGCCCGTGCCACAGGGTGTCTTTGAAGAAATCGAGCTCCGTGCGCTTCGCGCGCTCGCCAAATATCCAGGTATCGAAGCACAGTGCGTTGTAGCCGAGACCGGTGAGGAACTCCGCGTACGGCGGCTTTGCCATGTATTCACGGCCGTCGAGAAATTCGGCCTTGCCGATCGTGTACCCGCCGCCGTGCGAGTGATTGAACAGCACCGTGGGGAGCCGACCGCTCGCGCCCTTGGGCTTGGCGAAATACGCGGGAGCCGGCTCTTCGCCATTGAGATCGAGCACCAGTTTCTCGAGCGTGTAGGTTCCGCGATCCTCGGTGGAGACGAGTCGGGCGCCGGTCTTGCGATGGCGCGGCGGCAGCCGGCCGAGCAGGCCGTACAGCTCATCGCGGCGCGCTGGTGCGTTCAAGGTTGCAACCGGTTCGCGGCACCGTTCGCAACGGTGGGTTTCGAATGCGGCGCCAACATCATCGCGCCCGCGCCCGCCTGCAACAAAGTCCGTCTTTTCATGTCCGCAATCTACTCGTCGACGACTTCGAATGCACCGTCGCGTCGTTCCCTGACAATCGATTCCGCCGCGTGCCGATTGTCCGGCGTGGCGCTTTCCGCAACTGTCACCGCTGGGCTTTCGTTGGACGTCAACGGCGACGAACATGATTCATTTCAGCAAACGAATTCGCAGGCTGGTTTATCTGGCGATCCTTGCATCGCAGGCAGCGCTGTGCGGCTTTTCCGCCAGCGCGCGCGAGTCGACACCGCTGCCGCCTTCACAGGTGTTCGGCGAATTGTTCCAGCGAGTCCAGACCGAAAGAATTTTCGCGGACAGCAAGACGTTTGCCGACGCCGTCGCCAGGGCGGACCCCGCGGAGATACTGCGTCGCTACGAAGCGCGCAAGAACCAGGCGGGATTTTCGCTGCGGGATTTCGTGGCCGAAAACTTCATCGTTCCCGGCGCCGCGAGCGGTGACTTCAAGACCCTGCCGCGAGAAGAAATCCGCGCGCACATCGATCGGCTGTGGAACGCACTCACGCGTGAACCGCACGACGAGCCCGGCGCCAGTTCGCTGCTGCCATTGAGGACTCGCTACTTGGTGCCGGGCGGCCGCTTCCGCGAGATGTACTACTGGGATTCCTATTTCACGATGGTGGGCCTGCAAACCAGCGGCCGCGACGACCTCGTGGCCGACATGGTTGAGAATTTCGCCGGACTCATCGATCAATACGGGCACATTCCGAACGGCAACCGCAGCTACTACCTCGGCCGCTCACAACCGCCGTTCTTCGCCGCGATGGTGGAACTGCAGGCGCAGCGCGAAGGCCTGCGCGCGCTCATCAGGCGATTGCCTCAACTCGAACGCGAATACGCGTTCTGGATGGAAGGCGCACCGGAACTTTCTCCAGGTACCGCGCACCGTCGCGTCGTGCGGCTCGCCGATGGCAGCGTGCTGAATCGTTATTGGGACGACTGGCCGAGGCCGCGCGACGAAGCCTATGTGGAGGACATCGAGACGGCGCGAGGCAGTGCGCGGCCGGCACCCGAGGTGTATCGGGACCTGCGCGCGTCGGCGGAAAGTGGCTGGGATTTCAGCTCGCGCTGGTTCGCGGACGCCAGACAATTGCGGTCGATCCGCACGACTGACATCGTGCCCGTGGATCTCAACAGCCTGTTGTACAGGCTGGAGCTGGTCATCGCGCGAGCCTGCAAGGCAACGCAACGACCCGAGTGCAACCAGTCGATGCTGGCGCACGCGCGGGCGCGGCAGGCGTCCATGATCAGGCTGATGTGGGACGACGGACTCAATGCTTTCGTCGATTACGATTGGCGGCAGAGCCAGCGGCTTCGGAATCTGACCGCCGCGACTGCCTATCCGGTATTCGCCGACCTGGTCGACGACCGGCGGGCACACCGCATCGCCGGAGCAATGCGCTCGTCATTGCTGATGGCGCACGGTCTGGCGACGACCACGGAAGACACCGGGCAGCAGTGGGACGCGCCGAATGGCTGGGCGCCACTGCAGTGGATCGCCATCGATGGGCTTCGAAGACACGGTGAGGCGGCGCTCGCGGCGAGCATCGCCGAAGCGTGGGTTGCCGAGAACGTACGCGTGTACTGCAAGACGGGAAAGCTGGTGGAGAAATACAACGTGCGCGACGCTGGAGAAGGCGCCGGTGGCGAGTACCCGGTGCAGGACGGCTTCGGGTGGACTAACGCGGTGGTGATCAAACTGTTGGCGATCTATCCGAAGCTTGCGCGTCGGCGCTACGAATTCACCGGCGGCACGTGCTGAATACCGCGGAGGGGTTAGACTACGACCCCATGCGCCCCGGGCCACCCGCATCGCTCCTAACAATCATCGTGCTCGCGGCCTCGGTCTGCCCGCCCTGCGCCCGCGCACAGGACGCTTCCGGCTGGATCACCCATCCCGAGGCGAGCAACACGCCGGTGGTGCTGCACTTCCGCCGCGAACTATCGCTGGCCCGGGTTCCCGCGAAGCTGCCGGTGACCGTCACCGCCGATAACCGCTTCATTCTTTATGTGAATGGCACCCGCGTGGTGAGCGGTCCCTCGACCGGCACGGTGAAGCGTTGGCGCTATTCCACGGTAGACCTGGCTCCGTACCTCAAGAGCGGGACCAACGCGATCGCGGCGGTGGTGTGGAATTTTGGGGACGCGGCACCGGATTCACAGCAGATGGTCGCCACCGGATTCAGGCTGATCGGCGATCCGGTTTCCACCAGCCTGCCCGGCTGGCGTGTTCGCCTCGACAGAGGCCACACGGCCATCGTCGCGAAGCAGCAGATTTCCTGGCAGTACTACGTGGCGGGCGCGCCGGAAGTCATCGACGCGCGCATGGCTGAGTCGGACTGGAAGGATGCCGCGCCGGCCCCGGCCGCCGCCGCCCGCACCTTGATCGCCGACCCACTGCCGCCGCAGACCTACGTTGAGGCGATGGCCGGAAAGGTAGTGCGCAGTTCAC
Source organism: Pseudomonadota bacterium (assembly GCA_039930985.1). Taxonomy (GTDB): domain Bacteria; phylum Pseudomonadota; class Gammaproteobacteria; order Steroidobacterales; family Steroidobacteraceae; genus CADEED01. Next base: position 20,349 of record JBDTSV010000148.1, on the reverse strand, counting down.
TCGCGGGCGGAGAACGATTTCCGGCGCAGCCCGTCGTCATTCCATCGCACACCATCGCCAAACTACTCCTGCGGCGTGACGTCATGATCTCCGCCTATCCCGTGCTCGCGGTGCGCGGCGGCCGCGACGCCACGATCAAGCTGCAGTACGGCGAGGCCCTGTACGACGCGAACGCCCACAAAGGTGATCGCAACCTCGTTGGCGACCGCCAGCTACGCGGTTTCTACGACACCTTCATCGCCGATGGCTCGGCCCGGGAATTCGCGCCACTGTGGTGGCGCACGTTCCGATTCGCCGAGCTCGAAGTGACGACCCAGGCAGAGCCGCTGACGTTGCAGGGATTCCGTCTCTACGAAACCGGCTATCCGTTCGAGCAAATCGCGAGCTTCAAGAGCAGCGATCCGGAGCTGAACCGGATCTGGGACATCGGCTGGCGCACGATGCGCGTGGATGCGCATGAAACCTTCATGGACAGCTCGTACTGGGAGCAGCTGCAGTACACGGGCGACACGCGACTCGAGATGCTGATCACCTACGCGGTGTCCGGAGATGCGCGGCTCGCGCGCCAGGCCATCGACGCGTTCGCCGAGTCGGATGTCGACGGTGGACTCGTGGAAGGCAGGTATCCGGCGCGTGGGACCAACATCATCGCGACATTCGCATTTGCCTGGGTCGGAATGCTCGCGGACTGGTACGAAGAGCAGCCGGACTTCGCGTTCCTGCTGCACCATCTGCCGCGCATGCGCCGCGTGCTCGCATGGTTCGAGCCGTTGCTCAACAAACAAGGATTGCTGGGGAAGAATTCGCAGTGGAATTTCATCGACTGGTCCGGTCAGCGCTGGGATGACCGCGACAACTTTCCGTCCTGGGGAACGGAGAATGGCAGTTGTCTCATGACGGCCATGTGGGTGGGCGCGTTGCGACAGGGCGCCACCCTCGAGAATTCTTTCGGCGACCCGACGATTGCCGCCGCATTCACTGTGAAGGCGGATCACGCCCGCGCCGCCATCCGCGAACATTGCTGGGTACCCGACAAGGGACTGTTCGCCGACGATGGCGACCGCAAGGTCTTCAGCCAGCACATGAATGTGTTCGCGGTGCTCTATGACATCGCCACGCCCGAAGAAGCGCCGGGAATCATCGGCCGGATCACGCTGCGCGGCAGCGGCATCGATGCGCCGGCTGGCATGTACTCGCCCACGTACTATTTCGCCTGGTACCTGGTGCGTGCCGTCGCGCATGTGGGGCAGCCAGAACGCTATTTCGAACTGCTGAAAACCTGGCGTGACCTTCTCAAGCTCAACTACACCACGTGGCCGGAGAGCCGCGATCAGCCGCGCTCGGACACACACGCCTGGAGCGCGCATCCCACGGCGGATCTGCTGCGGTTCGTGGCCGGCATTGGTCCCATCGCGCCTGGATATGGACGCCTGCGTGTCGCGCCCATGCTCGGCAACCTGACCTCGCTCGATGCCGCGGCGGCGACTCCATTCGGCGCGGTGAAAGTGAGCTATCGCATCACCGGCGACACACTGGTCGCCGATGTCGAATGTCCCGAAGGGTTGCCGGCCGAATTCTTCTGGAAAGGCAGGACCTATCCATTCAAGGCATCGCGAGCGCGGCTGGAGCTTCCAGTGGGCGGCGACGCGAAATAGTGCCGCCGACTGCAGCGAGCGCGGCGCGGCGGAATGTGCTCAACTCTCGTCCCATGAAAATCCAACGCTCGACGATACTGGCGGCTTTCCTCACGGTTCTTGCCGCGCCGGTGTTCGCCGCCGATGCAGTCGACAAGCCCTGGATGAATCCGGCGCTGGACGCGGACAAACGCGCTGAGCTCGTGGCCGCGCAACTGACGCGGGAAGAAAAGCAGGGGCTGGTGTTCGCCTTTTTCGCGACCGACGCGCCCTGGAAGAAATTTGCCGCCGCGCCCGAAGCGCGGGCCGGCTCGGCCGGCTACGTGCCGGGGATTCCGCGCCTGGGAATTCCGCCGCAGTGGGAAACCGATGCAGGTATCGGCGTGGCCACGCAGGGTGGCGCCAGTAGCAAGCGTGAACGCACCGCATTGCCATCAGGCCTGGCCACGGCCGCGAGCTGGGATCCGCTGGTAGCCCGTGAAGGCGGCCGGATGATCGGCGCCGAGGCACGCGCATCGGGATTCAACGTGATGTTAGCCGGCGGCGTGAACCTGGTGCGCGAGCCGCGCAATGGGCGCAACTTCGAATATGCGGGCGAGGATCCTTTGCTGGCCGGCGTCATCGTCGGTGCGCAGATCGCCGGCATCGAATCCAATCACATCATCTCAACCGTCAAACATTTCGCGCTCAACGATCAGGAGACCGATCGCAATTCGCTGAATGTCTTGATCGACCGGGCGCAGGCGCGCATGTCCGATCTGCTGGCGTTCCAGATCGCGATCGAGCAATCGAACCCGGGTTCGGTCATGTGTTCCTATAACAAGGTGTGGGGCGAGCACTCCTGCGAGAGCGCGTTCCTGCTGACGGATGTCCTGCGCCGCGACTGGGGCTGGAACGGATATGTGATGTCGGATTGGGGCGCTACGCACAGCACCGCGAAGGCAGCGCTTGCCGGGCTCGATCAGGAGTCCGGCTATCCATTCGACGATCAACCGTACTTCGGCGAGCTCTTGCGCAAAGCGGTCGAGGGCGGGAGCCTGAGCGAGACGCGGCTCACCGAGATGGCGCGGCGTATCCTGCGTACGATGTTCGCCAAGGGTGTCGTCGACTATCCAGTCGAACTCGGGCCCATCGATATGAAGGCGCACGCGGAAATTTCGCGCGCGGGCGCGGAGCAGGGCGCGGTGCTGCTCAAGAACACGAAATCGACGCTGCCGTTGAGCCCGATGGGGCGTATCGCCGTCATCGGCGGCTACGCGGACAAGGGCGTGCTCGCTGGCGGTGGCTCGTCGCTGGTCTATCCAGTGGGTGGCAACGCAGTGCCGGGTCTCAAGCCCACGGTATGGCCCGGACCCATCATGTACTACCCTTCATCGCCGCTGCGTGCCATCGGTTCGCTGATGCCGCGAGCGCAGGTGCAGTTTGCAACTGGTGAAGATCGCGCTGCCGCCGTGAAGCTCGCGGCCGCGAGCGACGTGGCCGTGGTATTCGCGACGCAATGGAGTGGCGAATCGCTCGACAATCCCCTCAACCTGCCGGACGAACAGGACGCGCTGATCGCGGCGGTTGCGAAGGCGAACCCGCGCACGGTGGTCGTGCTCGAAACCGGCGGACCGGTGTTCATGCCCTGGCTGGGCCAGGTCGCTGCCGTATTGCAGGCCTGGTATCCGGGCACCAGTGGCGGCGAGGCCATCGCCAAACTACTCACCGGCGAGGTCAATCCGTCGGGCCGCCTGCCGGTCACGTTTCCCGCGGATGAGAGCCAGTTCGCGCGTCCCGCATTGACCGAGGATGCGCAAGGCAAGAAGTCCCTCGACGTGCACTACACCGAAGGGGCGACCGTCGGCTACAAGTGGTTTGACGCCAAGAAGCTGAAGCCGCTGTTTCCATTCGGCTTCGGACTCTCGTACACGACATTCAAGTACGCCAATCTGCAGGCGCGTCTCGACGGACCCGACCTGGTGGTGAAGTTCGAGGTACGCAACACCGGCGAGCGCGCTGGCAAAGATGTCCCGCAGGTGTACGTATCGGCGGGCGGATGGGAAGCCCCGAAGCGACTTGCCGGCTGGCGCAAGGTCGATCTCGAGCCGGGCAAGAGCCAGGTGGTCGAGCTGCGCGTCGATCCGCGTCTGCTGGGTGTCTTCAATGAAGCGGACAACGCATGGCGCATTGCGCCCGGCGCGTGCCAGGTCCTGTTGGGCGGCTCGGCCGCGGACGCGGCGCTGCAAACATCAGTGCAGCTGGTCGAACGCCGGTTGCCGGCAGGCTTCAAACCCTAAGTTTCGGGCGGGCGGCGAACCCGCACGGGGTCAGCCGCTACTCACCTGCAGACGTTGCCGAAGCGCCGAAATCCCTTCGTGCCCGCGCGACGTTCAAATGTGAGTGAAAACATGAACATCTATCGCTGGAAGTGCTCCGTGGCGCTCGTGACGGTCGCCGCCTTCCTCTTCTCAGGCTGCGCCAGCCTGCAAAACGTACCGCTCACGCAGCACGATCAAACTATTTCGCGGCCGGATGTGAAGGTCGGTGAATCGGTGGTCGTCACGAAGAAGGACGGCGCCCATCAGAAATTTACCGTGACCGGCGTGGAAGACGCGGCGCTCGTGGGCAAGAACGTGCGCGTGCCGTACGCCGAAATCGCCTCGCTCGACGTGCAGCGCGCAGATGGCACGCACATCGGCAAGAAAGGACTGATCATCGGCGCCCTCATCGTTGGCGCGCTGGCTGTGGCGGCGGCGAGCGGCGGTGGCGGAGGCAGCGGCTACTGAGTCACGCGGCGACCATTCCCGAGGCGTGTCAACCGCGCCCGTGATCCGGCGTTAGCTTCCCCAGTACCAACTCTGCGGGGAGCTTCCCATGTTCACGATTTCCGGTTTGCGCAGCGCACTGGCGCGCTGCAGCGTTTTCACCTGCGCGCTGCTGGTGGTCGCCGGCGGTGCCGGCGGCGGCATGGCCGCGTCGGGTCCCAGCGGCGGCCCACCTTCTTCCACGTGCGCATCGGATTGCGGCACCGCGTACATCGCCATCACCGACGCGGATGGCGACTTCCTGAGCTACACGGTGGATGTCGTCTCGCTCAAGCTCAAGCGCGCGAATGGCGCCGTGGTGGAAACGCTGCCGGCGACGACGCGCATCGATTTCGCGCAGTACGTCGATCTCACCGAGTTTTTCACCGCCGCGACGATTCCGAATGGCGACTACGTCGGCGCCACCTTGCGGCTCGATTACGGCAACGCGGACATCTCGGTGGAGCAGAACGGCAATCCGGTCGCGGCGCAGCCACTCGACACCAGCGGCAATGCACTGGGGCAGGTCGACGTCAATGTGACTCTCGACAATCGCCATCCCTTCGTCGTGGCGCCGGGCAGGCCATCGCTGTTCACGCTCGATTTCAATCTCGCAGCGACGAACGTAGTCGATCTGACAACCACGCCCGCCAGGGTCACGGTGACACCGGCGCTGGTGGCTTCTCTCGAGCTGGTTGACCAGAAAGATCTGCGCATACGCGGTCCGCTCGTGAACGTCGACACCGCGGCCGGCACCTACGTGGTCGATGTGCGCCCTTTCAACATGCGGGATATGCGCTTCGGCCAGGTCACCGTTCACACCGACGCGAACACCGCGTTTGAAGTGAACGGAACTGACTACACCGGCGGTGCGGGACTCGCAGCTTTGAGTACCGCGGGAGCCGGAGCGATCACCGCGGCCTTCGGTACGTTGACGACCGCGACACGCGAATTCGACGCGAAGACTGTGCGGGCGGGCACCAGCGTTGCCGGCGCCGGCGTGGATACGGTGCAGGGCGAAGTGGTCGCGCGCAGCGGCGATGTGCTCTCGGTGCGCGGCGCCACGGTGGTTCGCAATAGCGATGGCGCGCACTTCGCGCGCGGCAGGGTGCAAGTGACCATCGGCCCCGATACCAAGGTGATGAAAGGCGGCACGGTGCCCGCGCAGATGGCGTCTCCTGAGGCGATCTCCGTCGGGCAGTCGATCGAAGCGTTCGGCGCGGCGACGCCCAGCAGTTCGTCGATGTCCGGCGACTGGACGCTAGATGCAACCGCCGGACGGGTACGCTTGCACGAGACGCCTCTCTACGGCTTCGTGAAGCAGGCTTCCACCGGCGCTCTGACGTTGCAGCTCGACTCCATCGCGGGCCGCAAAGTGTCGGCGTTCAACTTCGCCGGCACCGGAACCGGTGCTGCCCAGGATGCCGACCCGTCTAACTACGAAATCGCGACCGGCGCGCTCGATACCTCGGGCCTGAGTGTCGGCGAGCCCACCAGGCTGGTTGGCTTTCCGACGCCGTTCGGTATGGCGCCGGCGGATTTCACGGCGCGCACGCTGGTTGATTTTCCGCGGCTTCCTGCATTGCTGTCGCTCAGCTGGGGCGCGGCGGGTACAACGGCACCGTTCAGCAGCCAGGAACCGGCCGGCCTGGTGCTGAATCTTGCGAACGCGGCGATCGGCCGGTTGCACGTACTCACCGTGGGCCCGCGGGTGCTCGATCTGCTGACGTTGCCGGCGTCACCCAGCATCGTGCCGCCGTCCGATGGTCCTACGGCTTACCTGATCGCCATGCAGGGCGAGTCGCATGCCTTTCATGACTTCAGTGATTTCGTGGCCGATCTGGGCCCGCGGTTCAATGGCACCACCGCGATGGTGAGCCTGACAGCCAGCGGCTCTTACAACGGCGACAGCAACGTGCTCACCGCACGCAGCATCGTCGTGATTCTGAAATAGCGAAAGCCGGACGGCTCGCGGCAACGCCGCGGGCCGTCTGCATCTGCCGGCCGCGCGATTCCGTGGCCGGCTGCAACGGGTATAAACTCCGGCGCATGATCAACAAAGCTGCGTTTCTGGTGTTCAGTGTGGCGTTGCTGCTGTCGCCGTTCGCGCAAGGCTGCGACAGTCATGAGAAAGCCGGTCCACTGGATCTGTCGACTGCCACGCTCACGGAAATCACCACCGCACTGGACCAGAAGAAGGTGTCGTCGGCGGACCTCGTGCGCGGCTATCTCGAACGCATCGAAAATTGCGATTCGAAGCTGCACGCCATCATCGCCACGAATCCGAATGCGCTGCGTGACGCCGAACAACTCGACCGCGAGCGCAAAGCGGGAAAAATCCGCGGTCCCCTGCACGGCGTCCCCATCGTCATCAAGGACAACATCGATCTCGCCGGCTCGGTCACCACCGCCGGGGCGCTGGCGCTCGCCAGCAACCTGCGCGCGCACAACGCTCCGCTGGTAGATAGGCTGGCCGAAGCCGGTGTCATCGTCATCGCCAAGGCGAATCTGTCGGAATGGGCCAATATCCGTTCGGGCTGGTCGAGCAGCGGCTGGAGCGCGGTGGGCGGGCTTGCGGTCAATCCGTTGAATCCGCAGCGCACGGCTTGCGGCTCGAGTTCCGGTTCCGGCGTGGCGGTGGCGGCGCGCTTCGCACCGCTGGCCGTAGGAACGGAAACCGATGGTTCGGTCACCTGTCCGTCGTCGGTGGCCGGACTCGTGGGTCTCAAGCCGACAGTCGGCCTCATTTCGGGCAAGGGCATCGTGCCCATCAGCCATACGCAAGACACCGCCGGTCCCATGGCCGCAACCGTGCAGGACACGGCAAGGTTGCTGACAGCCATGGTGGAGTCGCCCGGCAAAGGCCAGCGGATCAACTACAGCGCCGGGCTCAAGGCCGACGCGCTGAAAGGCGCGCGCCTCGGTGTTGCGCGTTTCATCAAGGGGTTCTCTCCGCCCACGGAAAAGGCCTTCAACACGGCGCTCGAGGTGCTCAAGGCGCAGGGCGCAGTGCTGGTGGACATCGATAAGTTCGACTTCGCCGATCTTGGCGATCTCGAACTCACGATCCTGCTCACGGAACTCAAGGCGGACTTGAACGCTTACCTGGCGAGCGCGCCCGACACCGTCAAGACGCGCACGCTCGCCGATGTCATCGCATTCAACAACGGCGAGCCGCGGGAAATGGTCTGGTTCGGACAGGAGTTGTTCGAGCAGGCGCAGGCCACCGGTGGTTTGAGCGACCCGAAATACACGCAGGCTTTGCAAAAGGCGCACGACCTGGCCGGACCTCAGGGAATCGATCGGCTGCTGCGTGAGAACAAAGTGGTGGCAATTGTTGCTCCGACCTACGGCCCCGCCTGGACCATCGACCTCATCAATGGTGATCACTCGCCGGCTTCATCGACGCAGCTCCCGGCAGTGTCGGGGTATCCGCATCTCACGGTGCCGATGGGGCGGATCTCCGGGATGCCAGTCGGCCTGTCTTTCATGGGCCCCGCATTGTCAGAGCAGATGCTGTTATCGCTCGGCTATTCGTTCGAGCAGGCGCGTCCCGCAAGCGAGCGCTGATCCGGCAGCCAAAAAAAACCGCCCTTGCGGGCGGTTTCAATCGATGCGCATTCGTCGCGATCAGAACTTGAAATTTGCCCCGATGGTGTAGGTGCGGCCAATTTCCGTCTGGAACAGCGTGTCTTCGCGCACGCTGTCGATGTACAGCGTGTTGCGCTCGTCGGTCAGATTCTGCGCTTCGACGATGATGCTGAAGTTGTCGGTGAAGTGATACGACGCCGAGGCGTCGACGAACAGATTCGCCTTGTTTCCCTGGATGTCACTGCCCAGCGACGCCGGGATCGCGCGGATGTACTTGTCGCGATAGGAGCCGGTGGTGCGGATGCTCAGCTTCTCATCCTCGTAGTACAGCGTGCCGCTCGCGGATTTCGGCGACAGGTTCACCAGGTCGTTCTTCGTCGTCACGGTCGGCACGCCGTTCACGCTCGCCAGGATGTACTCGATCTCCGATTTCACCTGCGTGTAGTTAGCCAGCAAGCCGAAGTTGCTCCAGATGCCGGGCAGCTTCTTGAACTGAAGCTGCGCGTTGAGCTCGAAACCATTGAGAGGACCGCCCTCGGTGTTTTGCAGGCGATTGACGTGGAAGATGCTGGCCGGTGTCGACGGCGTGCCGAGCAACAGCGAATCCGGCAACCCGAGGTTCGCCCAGGGCTCGTCCCCGGTGATGCGCTGCACGTAGGTCTTGATGTCCTTATAGAAGTAGGCGACCGACAGTAGTGAGCCCTCGCTGAAATACCATTCCAGCGCCAGGTCCGCGGTGTTGGCACGGATCGGCTCGAGGTACGGGTTGTTGACCGTGGCGTTCTGCGTGGTCGCCGTGAACGAGGTGCTCGGCGTGAGGCTGCCGAGCTCGACGCGCGACATCACTTTCGATGCGGAGACGCGTGCCAGCAAGTCCGGCGTGAGCTCGAATACCACGTTCATCGACGGCAGCACATCGTTGTAGTCCTGCTCCACGTACTGCGCGAAGCCACGGCTGGCGAAGGCCGAGCCCATCGGCAACGCCAATGGGATGGTGCCGATCGCGGATTGACGCGTGTGCACGTAGCGAACGCCGATATCGCCGCGAACCGGAATCGGCAACCAGCTGTCGGATTTGAAATTGAGCATGGCGTACGCGCTGGTCACTTCCTCCAGCATCTGGTTGCGGTTTGCGCCGCACTCGAAACCGCAGAAGTTGAAGCTCTCGGGGAAGTTGAAGGTATCGCGCCACTTCTTCGAATCGATCGCCACCCAGCTCGATGGCGCGCCAGCACCAAACAAGTCATCGAGACCGGTGATCTGATGGGTGATGTCGGCGAGGGTCACGCCTGCCGGCAATGCCGTGACGTTCTTCTGCAGGATCGGCAGGTCCGACACTTTCTGTTTGAAATTGGCCTCGCGCCACTCCAGGCCTCCCTTGAGCGCGAAAGTGTCGTTCATCTTCCAGTCGCCGGTAAGTTCGAACTGCGTGTTTGCCGTGACGTTGCGCGACGGCTTTCCCTGGATCGAGAAACCGCCGAGTACCGTCAGGTTGCCGTCCGGCGTCGGCGCGTAGGTGAAGTTCGCCGGGTTCGACACATCCATGCCGAAGCCGATGAGCGGTGTTTCCCGTCCGCCGCTGAAATCCAGCGTGAAACCGGAGCGGTCGATCGCGTCCATGAACGTCTGCAGGCGCATCGGTCCGTCCCATACCGACAGCGAACGTCCACCGGTCGCCGTCACCTTGAAGTTGTCGGAAAAGTTGTGCTCGACAGTGAGATTTATCTGCTTGAACGTCGAGCTGAAGTCGTCCACCAGACCTTCGGAGCGGATATCCATGCCATCAAACGTAGCGGTTTGCACCGACCCGTGATCATCGAAGGAGATCTGCCGCACCGACACCATCGGCTGGCCATTGTTGTTCAGTGCACGGCCGAGCGAGAGTCCGAGGATGTAGTTGTCGCGGCGCTCCTGCTCGTACCTCGAATACAGGGTATCGAGCGAGATCGTGGTGTTTTCACTGGGCACCCATTGCATGGACAGTGTTCCGCCGGTGCGCTCCGTGTCCTGTTCGGAATTCACGTAGCGCGGCAGGCGTGGCAGGAAGGCTCCGCTGCCCGGGACGTTCGGCAGATCGGCGCGACGCAGGTCGTAAACCGTCTGGAAAGCGGCGGGATCGCTGGTGCGCGGGTTGTTAGTGCTGCAGGTCGTGGCGGTCGAACCGCGTGAGCCGACCGCAGGACTTGGACCGGTCGCGGTCCAGCCGATGGGGGTGCAGTACGGGAGGTAGGTGCGGGCCGGCGCGGGAGCGGGCGTGAGGTCGTTGGCATTGGTGTTGGCCGACAGGACGTCGACCGCCGAATAGCCGACCTCGCGAACGTTGCGCTTCTGGTAAGCCACCGAGGCCAGCAAGCCGAACGTGTCGTCATTGAACTTCTTCGAAAACAGCGCCGACGCGCGCGGGTCGACATCCTGTGAGACGGAGTTGTAGATGCCGCGCGTGGTGAATGTGAAGACCTGCTCCGCGTCGTTGTCGAACGGACGCGGCGCCTTCAGGTCGACCGTGGCGCCGAGCGAGCCTTCTTCCACGTCCGCCGAGGGCGTCTTGCGCACCGACAGCGATGAGAAAATCTCGGTGGGGAACACGTTGAAATCGAAACTGCGGCCGTTGTTGCCGGCGCCGTAGATGTCACTTGATCCGGTCTGCGCCGCGCCTTCCATGCCATTGATGCGAACGCGCGTGAATCCAGGGCCGAGGCCGCGCACGGAGATGTTTCGCCCTTCACCACCGTCGCTGCGTGAGAGTGTTACGCCTGGCACACGCTGCATCGATTCGGCGAGATTGCTGTCAGGAAATTTGCCGATGTCTTCGGCGACGATGCTGTCGACGGCGGCGGTCGAATCGCGCTTCTCGTGGAGTGCCGCGTTCAGCGAAGCCCGGAAACCCGTGACGACGACTTCTTCGATTTCCTGTGAATCCTGCGGCGCGCTGTTCTGCGCGGCGGCGAAGTGGACCGGGAGTGCCAGTCCGGCGCCAGCGAGGGCCAGCGAGATCGCGGTTCGTAAAGTCGTGGATGATGAGTCGAGCTTCGACATTGAAGAGTCCCCCGTGTCTGTTCTGATTCGAAAAGCCGCAGCATTGTCGGCCCTGTCTTGCTCCAAGGAAACCGGTTACCTATGGAGGACAATACTGAGCGGATTTGACGGCTTTCTACCGCATCTGACGACATTTAACCAAGGATTTTCGCTTCGATTCGGATGATCGACGTAATCAGGGCCCCGGCTGGCGCGGGGAATGATTGCGCCGGCCTTACAGGCGATCTGGCGGATTCCGGAGTGCCGCGTCAATAGCGCCAATTCGCGCCGGCTCCACGGCCAAGGGCATTCCTTGCGAAGGCGTGCCACCACTAGTACAAACATCCGCCAAACAAACACGTCCTCTTGCACGGGCGTACCTCGAGGACGAAGAAATGCAGGCGGCATGCCGGGCGGGATGGATTGCGTCGTTGATGACGGTAGCCGTCGCGCAGGCAGCGGATGCGCCGCGGGCGGTGAACATCACTGTGGACGCGACCCGCCCAGCGGGTGCGCTCCCGCCGGTGTGGCGATTCTTCGGCGCCGACGAGCCTAACTACGCCACCATGAAGGACGGCCGCAAGCTGCTGGTCGAACTGGGCAAGCTGCGCACCGGCGAGGTCTATTTTCGCACCCACAACCTGCTCAACACCGGTGACGGTACGCCAGCGTTCAAGTGGGGCAGCACCAACGCGTATACCGAGACTAAGGACGGCAAGCCGGTGTACGACTGGACCGTGGTCGACCGCATCGTCGACACCTACCTGGCGCGCGGCATCCATCCATACCTGCAGATCGGCTTCATGCCCGAGGCACTCTCGACCGCGCCACCGGGCATGCCCTATCAACATCCGTGGCGCCCGGGCTTCGATTACAAGCTGATCGCCACCGGCTGGTCCTTTCCGCCGAAGAGCTACGAGAAGTGGGGCGAACTGGTTTTTCAGTGGACGGCGCACAACGTCGAGCGATACGGACGCGATGAAGTCGCGAAATGGTATTTCGAGGTGTGGAACGAACCGAACCTGAACGTCTATTGGCAGGGGACGCCGGCGGACTTCTACAAGCTGCACGACTTCGCCATCGCGGCAGTGCGGCGCGCGCTGCCGAATGCGCGCGTCGGCGGACCCGACGCGGCCGGCGCTGGCGGCGAATTCATGGACGGCTTCCTGAAGCACATTGCCACGGAGACTAACTACGCCACCGGCGAAGCGGGCACGCCGACCGACTTCCTCTCGTTCCATTCCAAGGGCCGCCCGAGCTTCGCCGATGGGCACGTGCGCATGGGCATCGCCACGCATCTCAAGGAAGTCGACAACGGTTTTCAGAAAATCGCCGCGGTGCCAGCCCTGGCGAAGAAGCCCATCGTGATCGGCGAGAGCGATCCGGAGGGCTGCGCCGCGTGTCCCGGACCGCAGAACGCCTACCGCAATGGAACCATGTATTCGAGCTACACCGCGGCGAGCTTCGCGCGCATCTGGGAGCTGGCGCAAAAGCGCCAGGTGAATCTGCAGGGCGTCCTGACCTGGGCCTTTGAATTCGAGAATCAGCCCTGGTTCGCCGGCTACCGCCAGCTGTCGACCAACGGCGTGAACCTGCCGGTGCTCAACGTGTTCCGGCTGTTCGCGCGTCTCGGTCCCGATCGCATCTTCGCCGAGAGCAGCGCGCAGGTTCCGCTCGAGCAGATCCTCGCGGAAGGCGTTCGCGGCGAGACCGATGTCGGCGCTCTGGCGACTCGCTCGGGAGGCGAGGTTGCGGTGCTCATCTGGAACTACCACGACGATGATCTGCCGGGACCTGATGCGGCTGTTCACCTGACGATTGGCGGTCTCAAGCTGCAGGCCGCGAGTAACGCGACGGTCTGGCGGGTCGACGCGGCGAATGCCAACGCTTTCGCCGCGTGGCAGAAGATGGGTGCGCCGCAGTCGCCCAATGCCACGCAGTACCAGGACCTCGAAAAGGCCGCGGAACTTCTGCCGCAGGCCTTGCAACCGCAGCGCGTGCGGCTGGCCGCCAGAACCTTTGATGTGACGGTTCCGCGGCAGGGTGTCGCGTTGATCGTGCTCGGCAACTGACATGCGCGGTCGATGGGGGATTGCGCTGATGATCGCGGTCGCGATCGCCATCAGCTATCTCGACCGGCAGACGCTGCCGTGGGCGCTCAAGAACATCCAGGCCGATATCCCGATCGGCAACCAGACCAAGGCGTTCCTCGATTCGGCGTTCCTGTTGACCTACGGGCTCATGTACCTGGGTGGCGGCTGGTTGTTGGACCGCATCGGCACGCGCCGCGGTTTCCTGTTCATCATGATCTTCTGGTCGCTGGCCTGCGCCAGCCACGGCTTCGCCGGTGGCGTGATTGCGCTCGCCGCCAGCCGGCTGTTGCTCGGCGTGGGCGAGGGTGGCGGTTTCCCGGCCGCGACGCGCGCGGTGGCCGAGTGGTTCGCGCCACGCGAACGCGCCGAGGCGCTCGGCATCATCAACGCCGGCACCGCGGTCGGCGCCGTCATCGCGCCGCCGCTGATCGCGCTGATTCTCCTGCAAGGCGCTTTCTGGGATCTGGCGAGCTGGCGCTGGGTGTTTTTCATCACTGGTGCATTCGGGCTGGCGTGGGCCGCGTGGTGGTGGGCTAGCTACCAGACTCCTGTGGTTGCGCCCGATCCGGCCAGTGCCGAAATCGAACGCGCCGCGGCCTGCGCCGCGCCGTCGTTGACCGAACTCCTGAAGAAACGTGAAGTGCTTGGCATCGTCTGCGCCAAGTTCCTGAGCGACGGCGCGTGGTACTTCTATCTATTCTGGTTGCCCAAGTACCTGTTCGAGGCGCGCGCCTTCGATCTCAAGCAGGCCGCCTCGGTTGGCTGGATTCCGTACGCGGCCTCCGGTATCGGCAGCCTGTGCGGCGGTTATTTTTCGAGCCGCCTGCTGGCGCGAAACTTTTCCGTGAACGCCGCGCGCAAGATCGCGCTGGGCGCGAGCGCGGCGCTGATGCCGTGGGTCATGTTCGTACCGCAGGCGGACTCCATTCCGATCGTGCTGTTCCTGTTCAGCCTCGCGTTCTTCGGGCAACAGAGCTGGTCGACGTTGGTGATGACGGTCCCCACCGACCTGGTGCCACGTGGCGCGCTCGGCAAGCTCGCGGGGCTGGTTGGCCTGGGCGGCGCGTTGGGCGGCATAGTCCTGGGTCAGAGCGCGGGCTGGGCGCTCGATCACGGCTTCAGTTACACACCCGTGCTGATCGTCGCGGCCTCGCTGCACGTCATCGCATTCGTCCTCATCTGCGTGATCATTCCGCGCATCCAGCAACTCACATTCCCGCCAAGGACCTGAAAGCCCGTGAAAATCACCGAAGTTCGTACCCGTGTCGTTCAGTGGGAAGGCAAGACCGCGCCGCTGCCGCCGCATTTCTGCACCAATCCCATGGATCTGGTTTCGCCGCGCCTGTCGCCCGGGACCATGGGGACGTTCACGTTCCACGGCTGGCTGATCGTGGAAATTTTCACTACCCAAGGCCTGGTGGGTATCGGCAACGCTGCGCTCTCGCCGCTGCTGACCAAACAACTCATCGACCAGCACCTGGCGCCACTGCTGATTGGCGAGAATCCCTGGGACACGGAGTTCCTCTGGCAACACATGTATCGAAAGACCCTGGCGTTTGGCCGCAAGGGCGTCGCCCTGGTTGCGATCTCGGCGATCGACATCGCGCTGTGGGACCTCATGGGCAAAGCCGCCGCACAACCTTGCTACCGGTTGATGGGCGGACGGACCAAGGCGCGGATTCCGGTGTATGCCAGCCGCCTGTACGCAACACCGCTCGACGAACTCGAAAGCGAAGCGCGGCGCTACAAGGCGGAAGGTTACCAGGCGATGAAGCTCCGATTCGGCTGGGGACCCATCGACGGCGCGGAAGGCATGGCGCGCAACGTCGAACTATTGCGCACGGTGCGCGACGCGGTGGGCGATGAAGTGGACGTGATGGCCGACGCCTACATGGGCTGGAGTCTCGACTACGCCAAACGCATGATGCGGTTGATAGAGCCGTTCAACCTGCGCTGGCTGGAAGAGGCCATTATTCCGGATGACATCCACGGCTACCACGAGCTGCGCCGCTTCGGCACCACGCCGATCGCCGCGGGCGAGCACGAGCACACGATCTACGGATTTCGCCAGCTCATCGAGGCGAAGGCACTCGACTACATTCAGTTCGACACCAATCGTGTCGGCGGACTCACCGCGGCGCGCAAGATCCAGGCGCTGGCCGAGTCGTTTTCGATTCCGGTGGTGCCGCACGCCGGCCAGATGCACAACTACCACGTGGTCATGGCCAGCCTGAATTCACCGATCGCGGAATACTTTCCGCCGGTCGATGTCGAAGTAGGCAACGAATTGTTCTGGTACATCTTCAAGGGTGAACCGGTGGCGAAAGATGGCTGCGTGGATCTCGATGACGGCGTGCCCGGCCTGGGGCTCACCATCGACGAGGCTGCGCTGAAAAAATTCAAGGTGATCACATGAAGGTTTCCGTACTCGGACTCGGGATCATGGGCGCAGGCATGGCGCGGCAGCTCATCGCCAAAGGATATGCCGTCGCCGTGTGGAACCGCGATCCCACCAAAGCCGCGCCATTGGCGGCCGCCGGCGCGCGCGTCGCCAGTTCCGTTGCCGACGCGGCACGGGACGCCGACGTCGTGCTGGCCATGCTGGCGAACGATGAAGCGTCGCGCGGCGTCTGGCTCGGCGATGCGGGCGCACTCGCGGCCATGCGCCCAGGCGCCATCGCCATCGAGTCGAGCACGCTCACGGTCGAATGGATTCGCGAGCTTGCGGCCACGGCACAAACCCGCGGCCTGGGATTCCTCGACGCGCCGGTGACGGGGAGCAAGGTGCAGGCGGAGAGCGGCGCGCTGGCATTCCTGGTGGGCGGCCCCGCCGAACTTCTGGAACGCGTGCGGCCGGCGTTGATGGCGATGAGCGGCAGCATCGCCCACCTCGGCCCGGTTGGCAGCGGCGCAATGATGAAGCTCATCAACAACTTTCTGTGCGGCGTGCAGGTGGCCAGCCTCGCCGAGGCCATCGCGATGGCGGAACGCAGCGGTCTCGACGCGCGGCAGGCCGCGGCAGTACTCAGCGCGGGGTCACCGGGCAGCCCGCTGGTGAAAATCGTGGCGCAGCGCATGCTTGATCGCGCCTATGAGCCGAACTTCTTCGTTCCGCTCATGGCCAAAGATCTGGCCTATGCGCGCCAGGCGTTCGCGCTCGCCGGCATCGAACTCAAGAGCGCCGACGTGGCGCGCGAGAAATTCGTCGACGCGGAGCGCGCCGGGTTTGCGCATCAGGACATTTCTTCGATCGTCGAACTGCTGCGTCGCTAGAATGGCAATCAAAGGGGAGATCATGAACAACCGCTATCTGTCGATCATCGCCGTGGCCTGCCTTTCCAGTGCGGCCGCGCCGGCGCTGTCCGCGACGCCTGAGAACCCGGCCGAATGGCATTCATTGTTCAATGGCAAGGATCTGAGCGGCTGGACGCCCAAGATCAGCAAACATCCGGTGGGTGAGAACTATGCCGACACCTTCCGTGTCGAGGACGGCGTCATCAAGGTGAGCTACGACCGTTACGGCAAGTTCGACGACCAGTTCGGCCACCTCTTCACCAACCAGGCCTATTCAAACTACATCCTGCGGCTCGAATACCGCTTCACCGGCGCCGCCGTCGCCGACTCCCCGCCCTGGGCCAAGCTGAATAGTGGCGTCATGATCCATTCGCAGTCGCCCATGAGCATGGGGCTGAGCCAGTCTTTTCCGGCCAGCATGGAATTCCAGTTTCTGGCGGCCGGCTCGACCGCGGGCAAACAGACCGGCAATGTCTGCACCACTGGAACCAGCCTCGTGATGAACGGAAAGCTGATCACGGATCACATCATCGATGCGAAATCGAAATTCTTTCCGCTCGATCAGTGGGTGGCGGTGGAAGTGGAGGTCCACGGCAACGCCGAAGTGATTCATCGCGTGGAAGGCGTCGAGGTGCTGCGTTACCAGCATCCGCAGCTCGACCCCACGGATGAGAATGCAAAACCCTTGCTGGCGGCCGGTGCGCCACTGCAGCTTTCGTTCGGTTACATCGCGCTGCAGGCCGAATCTCAGCCCGTGTGGTTCCGGAATATCAGGATCCGGCAGCTCGATAAGTGACCGAGGCCATTACCCAACCCGAAGTCCTGTTAGCCGCACTCGGACTCGATCCCGGACTGCTCGCCGGAGCGCGCGCCGCCAACGAATCTTTTGCGCTGAGGGTGACGCCGAGCTTCCTTTCGCGCATGCGCCCAGGCGACGTGAACGATCCGCTGCTGCGCCAGGTGCTGCCGCTCGGCGACGAACTCATCGATGCACCGGGTTACGAAGCCGATCCGCTCGAGGAGCACGCGGCGTTGCGTGCGCCCGGCCTGCTGCAGAAATATGCGGGCCGCGCGTTGCTCATCACCACGCAGGCTTGCGCTATTCACTGCCGCTATTGCTTCCGCCGTGAATTTCCGTACGCCGAACAGGGTGCGGCGGAAGAAGGCGGCACGCGCTTCAGCGCGGCGCTCTCACAAGTCGCGGCCGATACCAGCATCGAAGAGGTGATCCTGAGCGGTGGCGATCCCTTGTCGCTGAGCGACGCGCGTCTCACGCGCATCACCGATGCGCTCGCGGCCATGCCGCACATCCAGCGCATACGCGTGCACACGCGCCAGCCCGTGGTGTTGCCGTCGCGCGTCGACGACGGGCTGCTCAACTGGCTGCACGGCATCGAGCTACCCACAGTATTCGTGCTGCACATCAATCACGCCAACGAAATCGACGGCGACGTGCGCTCCGCCTGCGCGCGACTGCGCGAAGCGGGGATCACCTTGCTCAACCAGTCTGTGCTGCTCAGGGGCGTCAACGACGATGCCGATACCCTGGCGCAGCTCTCACGGGCGCTGATGGATGCGGGCGTGTTGCCTTACTACCTGCACCTGCCGGATCGTGTGCGCGGCACCGCGCATTTTGATGTGGCCGAGACCGAAGCGCAGCGGCTCGTGGGCGAACTCAGCGCGCGACTTTCGGGCTACCTCGTGCCGCGTCTGGTCCGGGAAGTTCCGGGCGCGCCCTTCAAGGTGCCGAGCGTGGCGCCGGGTTGAGCACGTAGCGCGAGCCTTGCTTCGCGTCGAAACGCAGCGTGTAACCGATGGTGGATTTCTCGCTGTGCAAGTTCAAGGCTTTGAGAACTACCGGGCCGGCGGTGCGGATCGTGCACGATGAATCGTTGCGCGCGTAGACCGTGGCCGACTGCAACTCGTTGCCAGCCCAGCTCAGGTCGACGACGAAGCCGCCCCGGCCGACGATTCCCTTCACGCTGCCGCTGCGCCAGGCACGCGGTAGCGCCGGCAACAGATGCAGTTCGCCATTCTGGCTCTGCAACAGCATCTCGATGATGCCGGCCGTGCCGCCGAAATTGCCGTCGATCTGGAAGGGCGGGTGCGCGTCGAACAGGTTTGGATAGGCGCCGCCGTGGCCGCTGTAGTTGGTGTCGTTGTCCTTGGTGAGTCGCAGCAGGTTGCGGAACAATCGATAGGCATGATCGCCATCCAGCAACCTCGCCCACATGTTCACCTTCCAGGCCAGCGACCAGCCGGTGCCGTCATCGCCGCGCAGTTCCAGTGTGTGGCGTGCCGCCGCGGCGAGTTCTGGTGTGGCGAGCGGGGATATCTCGTGCGCCGGGTGCAGGGCAAACAGGTGTGATGTGTGCCGATGATGAGGATCCACGTCCTCGAAGTCGCGGTACCACTCCTGCAGCTGTCCCTTGGCGCCGATCCTGAAAGGCAGGAGCCTGTCGCGCGTCGTGGCGAGCTTCGCGCGAAAATCGTCATCCGTGTTCAGCACCGCGCCCGCGGCGATCACATTGGCGAACGAATCCCTGATGATTCCCAGGTCCATCGTCGATGCGACCGACACCGCGCCCCTTTTCTTCTCGCCACTGCTCTCAAAGTAGAAAAGATTTTCCGGTGAGGTCGAAGGCGTGGTGATCCAGTACCCATCCGCATCCTTCTGCAGCCAGTCGAGCGTGAACTCCGCGGCGCCTTTCATGATGGGATAGGCGTCGGCCAGGAATTTCCGGTCGCCCGTGTACTGGTAGTGCTCCCACAAATGCCGCGTGATCCAGTTGGCGCCCATGTACCAGTTGGCCCACATCGGATCGCCCTTGCCGTTGTCGCCCACCGGTTCGGTCTGTGCCCAGATGTCGGAGTTGTGGTGCAGCACCCAGCCGCGCGCATGATAAAAATCGGCGGCGGTCTTTTTCCCATTGATCGCGGCGCTGTGAATAAAATCGTTGAGCGGCGCGAACAGCTCCGACAGATTGGCGGACTCCACCGGCCAGTAGTTCATCTGCACGTTGATGTTGGTGGTGTAGTTGCTGCTCCACGGCGGCTGCAGCTCCTTGTTCCAGATACCTTGCAGGTTGGCGGGCGCGCCCGGCGTGCGCGACGAGGAGATCAGCAGGTAGCGGCCATACTGGAAGTACAGTGCTTCGAGGTTTGAATCGGCGGCTCCCTTGGAATACGCCTCGAGGCGTTTGTCCGTGGACAGCGCGCTTTTGTCGGCTTCGTCGGGATTGAGCGAGAGCGACACGCGGCCGAAATAGCGGCCGAAGTCGGCCAGGTGCGCCGTGCGCAGCTGCGCGTAACTCTGCCGCCGTGCACCGGCCAGGTTCTTCTGGTCGATCTCATGTTCGTTGTTGCCCGCCTTGAAGGGGCACCGATCGAAGCCATTGAAGCTGGTGGCCGCTGAAATCAGCAGCTCCACTTCCGTGGCGCGCGCGATGTCCACGCCCTGGTCGCCGACTTCCACCGATCCGCCTTTGACGCGTGGCTGCACGGCAAGCTCGAAGCGCATGCCCTTGCAGTCGTCATCCGGGTCGTAGACCACCGGCTCGCTGTTGGAGTGGAAGTAGTTGGGATCCGCCTGCGACGGCGCGCGGCCCTGCAGTATCAGCTGCCCATGATCACTCGTGGCGCGGGCGTGCAGGGGCGATCGAACATGCGCGACGAGGGAAATGCTGTTGGGACGGTCGGCCGAGAGGCGCAAGACGATTACCTTGCCCGGCGCGGTGGCAAACAACTCGCGTCGATACTTCACGCCGTTGACGGTGAAAGTGGTGGTGACGATGCCGCTGCGCAGGTCGAGCTCGCGGCGGTAGTTCGTGCTGGCGCCGGCGCCGAAGTCCTGGGCAAGCGTGAGATCGCCGAGCGGCAGGTAGCTCTGGCTGTACCGGCCTTGCATGCGGCGGAGTAGATCGCTTGCGCGGTCAT
>JBDTSV010000147.1:0-31289 GCA_039930985.1 Pseudomonadota bacterium | reverse complement strand
GTGGTGATCTTCGAAGGTGCACTGGAATCTCTGCGCCGCTTCAAGGATGAAGCCGGTGAAGTGCGAGCCGGCACCGAGTGCGGAATCGGCGTGAAGAACTACCAGGACGTACGCGTCGGCGATCAGATCGAGTGCTACTCGCGCGTCGAGGTTGCTCGCACCATTCAGTGAGTTAGTCGAATGAGTGCCCGAATATGAATGGAAAGACTCAGCGGCTGGGCCGCATCGAAGGCGAGATGCAACGCGTGTTGTCGACGCTCGTGGCACGCGAAGTGCGCGATCCGCGCGTCGGCAACATCACGGTCACCTCGGTGACCGTGGCGCCCGACATGTCCACGGCGCGCATCTTCTTCGTGCCGTTTGCGAGCAAGCACTCGCACGAGGAAGTGGCGGAAGGCCTGAATCGCGCCGCGGGGTTTCTTCGCGGCGCCATCGGCCGCGCGTTGTCGTTGCGGCACGCGCCCAGACTCGAGTTCGTCTACGACCAGCAGATCGAAAACGCCGACAAGCTCACTCGCCTCATCGACGGCGCAGTGAAGTCCGACAGCCACGAACCGGACTGATCCGATGCCCACCGGCATCATCCTGCTCGACAAGCCGAGAGGGCTGTCGTCGAACGGTGCCCTGCAGCGCGTGCGCAAAGCCTACAAAGCCTCGAGCGCCGGGCATGTTGGCACGCTGGATCCCATGGCGACCGGCATGTTGCCTCTGTGCCTGGACGAGGCCACCAAGGTCATCGCCGAAATCGAGTCGGGCGCCAAGTGTTATGAGTTCTCCGTGCAGCTGGGCGCGCGAACGGACACGGGCGACGCCGAAGGGAAGGTTGTCGAGAAGCAGCCGGTCCCGGCACTCGATGCCGTCCGGATCGAAACAGTGCTCGGCGCGTTCCGCGGCGTCCTCACGCAGGTGCCGCCCATGTATTCGGCGCTCAAGCGGGAAGGACGCCCCTTGTATGAGCTGGCGCGGCAGGGCATCGAGGTCGAGCGCGCCGCACGCACCATCAAAATCCGGCGCCTCGAACTGACCGCCGTGAGGTCCGATGCGCTGGAAATGGTCTGCGAATGCGCCAAGGGCACCTATATCCGGGTGCTCGGCGAAGACATCGCGCGTGCGCTTGGCACTTGCGGCCACCTGACGCAGCTGCGGCGCGCGTGGGTCGAGCCGTTCCGCGATATGCCGATGTTTTCGCTCGATGCGGTCCTGGCCGGAGCGGATGTCTTGAGCGCCATGCTGGCGCCCGAGGCGGCATTGCGGGGATCGCCCGAGGCCCGGGTCACGGCCGAGCAGGTCGTGGCTCTGCGGCACGGACAGGCCGTGCATAGCGAGGTGAAGGGGCCGGTGCCGGGGCGGCGCGTGTGTCTGTACGGTCCGGGAGGGGTTTTCCTGGGCCTGGCCGAGCCGCTGCCCGATGGTTCGCTGCAGCCGCGACGCCTGCTTCAGACGATGCAAGCTAAGCCTATGCTTTGAGAAACGTTTTCTGTAGAATTCGCGCCCGCAAAATCAGGTAAATAAATTCGTTCTGAAGGATCAATCCAAGCATGTCTCTCGCCACTGAAAAGAAAACCGGTGTGGTCACCGAATTCCAGCGCGCCGCTAATGACACCGGCTCTCCCGAAGTCCAGATCGCGCTGCTCTCCGAGCGTATCAACGGTCTCGGCGATCACTTCGGCACGCACAAGCGCGACCACGCCTCGCGTCGCGGGCTCGTCAAGCTCGTGAACCAGCGTCGCAAGCTCCTCGACTACCTGAAGGCCACCAAGCCTTCGAAGTATCAGGAGGTCGTCGAGCGTCTGGGCCTCCGGCGCTAACTACCGAACCCAAAGGCCGCGCATCACGCGCGGCCTTTTTCGTTTTCATCCAAGTACATAACGCACTCGAGGCATTTGGGCCTCGTGAAGGAATCAAGCGTGAGCGTTCTCAAGAAATCATTTCAATACGGTCAACATTCGATCTCCATCGAAACCGGCGAAATCGCCCGCCAGGCCAGTGCCTCGGTGGTCGTGTCCATGGGCGACACCGTCGTCCTCGTCACCGCGGTCGCCGCCAAGAAAGCCGTCCCGGGCAAGGACTTCTTCCCGCTGACCGTGAATTACGTCGAGAAGACCTACGCCGCGGGTCGCATCCCCGGTGGCTTCTTCAAGCGTGAAGGCCGCCCCACGGAAAAAGAGACGCTGACCTCGCGCCTCATCGATCGCCCGATCCGCCCGCTGTTCCCCGACGGCTTTTTCAATGAAGTCCAAGTGGTCGCGCTGGTGCTCTCGCTGGATCCGGATATCGACGCCGACATCCCCGCGCTGATCGGTGCCTCCGCCGCGCTGTCGCTTGCCGGAGTGCCCTTCGCCGGTCCCATCGGGGCCTCGCGTGTCGGTTACAAAAACGGTCAGTACCTGCTGAATCCGACACGAAATGAGCTCAAGGAATCGCAGTTGCACCTGGTGGTCGCCGGCACGGCGAAGTCGGTGCTCATGGTGGAATCGGAAGCCTCCGGCCTCTCCGAAGAAGTCATGCTCGGCGCCGTGGTGTTCGGCCACGAGCAGATGCAGGTCGCCATCAAGACCATCAACGAGATGGTTGCCGCGGTCGGCAAGCCGAAGTGGGACTGGAAACCCAACGCTGCCAGTGCGGAGCTCGATGCCGCCGTTGCGGCTTCTTCGCAGAAGGCCCTGTCGGACGCTTATCTCATCACCGAGAAGCAGGCGCGCACAGCCAGCGTCAAAGAAATCAAGGCCGCCGCGATCCTCGCCCTGTCGGGCGGTGAGACGCCGAAGTACAAGGCCGACGACGTCGACGATTCGCTGTTCAAGCTCGAGAGCAACATCGTCCGCCAGCGCATCCTCAACGGCGAGCCGCGCATTGACGGCCGCAACGCGACCACGGTTCGCGCGATCAACGTGAAGGTGGGCGTGTTGCCGCGCACGCACGGCTCAGCACTGTTCACGCGTGGTGAGACCCAGGCATTGGTTGCGACCACTCTCGGCACCGGCCGCGATGCGCAGATCATCGATGCGCTCGAAGGCGAACGGCGCGAGCCGTTCATGTTCCACTACAACTTTCCTCCCTTCTCGGTCGGTGAGACCGGAATGATGGGATCGCCGAAGCGCCGCGAAATCGGCCACGGCAACCTGGCCCGCCGCGGCATCGCCGCGATGATGCCGGACATGGAAAAATTCCCGTACGTCATCCGCATCGTCTCGGAAATTCTCGAGTCGAATGGTTCGTCGTCAATGGCTTCGGTGTGCGGCGCTTCGCTGTCGCTCATGGACGCCGGGGTTCCGATCAAGGCGCCGGTCGCGGGGGTCGCCATGGGCCTGGTGCTCGAAGGCACGCGGTTCAAGGTCCTCACCGACATCCTCGGTGACGAAGATCATCTCGGCGACATGGACTTCAAGGTGGCAGGTTCCAAAGACGGCGTCACCGCGCTGCAGATGGACATCAAGGTCGAGGGCATTTCTCCCGAGATCATGAAGGTCGCGCTGGCCCAGGCCAAAGAAGGCCGCCTGCACATCCTCGGCGAGATGAACAAGGTCATCACCGCGTCGCGAGAGAAAATGAGTGAATGGGCGCCTTCGATCATCACGATCAAGATCGACCCGGAGAAGATTCGCGACGTCATCGGCAAGGGTGGCGCGGTCATCCGCCAGATCACCGAAGAAACCGGTACGACGATCGACATTGAGAACGACGGCACGGTCAAGATCGCCAGCGTCTCGGGGGCCGCCGGTCGCGAAGCGCTGGCCCGCATCGAATTGATCACCGCTGACGTCGAAGTCGGCCGCATCTACGAAGGCAAGGTCGTCCGTCTCATGGACTTCGGCGCGTTCGTGACGATCCTGCCGGGCCGCGACGGTCTCGTGCACATCTCGCAGATCAGCGAGGAGCGCGTCGAGAAGGTCTCGGACAAGCTCAAGGAAGGCGACAACGTGCGTGTGAAGGTGCTCGAGGTCGACCGTCAGGGTCGCGTGCGTTTGTCGATGCGCGACGTCCCCGCCTCGAACTGAGCGGGGCCGGTAACGCCTGCGAAAACGCCCGGCAGTGCCGGGCGTTTTCATTTGTAAGGCCATCGAGGCGGAAACCCGCGCTCTATCTGGATTTATCGCTTCGCGCTCTTTGCAATCTCGCGAGGATTTCGGACTTCGCTTCCTGCGTCCTGAGCCACTCGGCGAACTGCACCACGCGATCGTAATCAGCGCCCAACAATTCTCGCAGCCGTTCTTCTTCCATGGCGGATGTGATGCCGGCGCGCACCGCGTACTGCCAGGCTTGCGTGAAAACCTTGGTGAATTCGCCGGACGCCACCAGCCCATCGACCAATTGCCATTCACCCTCGTCAAGCCAGATTTCCTCGCAATGCGGGCAATAGTCGAGGCGATTGGTCTTGTCACTGCGGATGCGGTACTTGCTCATCACCGAGCGGCACTTCGGGCATTTTTTCGCACCGATGGAATCCGCCGGTTCGAAGTCGGGCTCGGCCGCGGGTGTAGCCGGCAGCGCAACGCTGTCCTGGCGTTCACGCCAGACGCGATAGGCGACCAGGCTCACCAGCGTGCCCAGGCATTTGCCGCAGCTGTAGCCAGCGAGATTGTCGGTCAACAACGTGTGAACGAGGACCGAGTGGTCGCATTGCGGACAAAGCGCCATGCAAATGAATTGAGTGCGTTAAGGGAGCGACCTCGCGTCCGGGTCCGGCCGCGAGGGTGCGAAAGGCGAAATCGTTACTGGTGGCTCGCGGCGTCGGTGGGCTTCTCTTCAGCGTCACGTCCACCACGTCCGGTGGCATTCATGAGGGTCTTGAAGATTTCGTCCTGTACCGAGCGCCAGCGCTGGTAGTTGCGTTGCGCGACACCGGCGACGGTTTCCACCGGATCCACGCCAACCACAGCCTTTACCTTGTCGCGCAGCTCGCGCTGCTGCGAACCGAAGAGCTTCATGCTCTGTTCGAGGTAGCTGCTCAGCATGGTCTGCAGATTGCCGCCGTAGGAACGAATGATCTGCGACAGGAAGTCGCGGCTCATGACCGGATCGACTCCGTGTTCCTGCTCGGCGATCACCTGCAGCAGGATGCTGCGCGTGATGTCTTCCTGCGACTTTTTGTCGATGACGACAAACTCGATGCGCTCGAGCACGAGCGCGCGAATGTCGCTGAGCGTGATGTACTTGCTCTGCACCGTGTCGTAGAGACGGCGGTTCGGGTATTTCTTTATGACGCGTGGTTCGCTCATCGCTGCACCCTCCATGTGTGCGCTACCTTAGTACACCTTCTGGAACCCCACAATTTATGCCGGTGGATTCTGCTTTGCTGTCGCCGGAGAGTGACACCGGGACTCCGCTTTGCCCGCAAGCGCTTGTGGCCGCCAATGCGCAAAGGCCCAATTCCACACATCTTTAATAGAGGAGTGGACCAGGTCGGGGGGCGGAGCCTGCGACAAATACGTAAGGGTGGAAATCAGCGCCTGGGGCACGGATGTTAGATCGAGCGGCAGCGACCGCCTGGATTTTGATAGTTTGGCACCGTCCGGTTCCAGCAGCAGCGGCAGGTGCCCATAGATAGGCGTGGGCAGCGACAACGCCTGTTGCAGATCGACCTGCCAGGGCGTGCTCGTCAGCAGGTCGGCGCCGCGCACCACACGGGTGACCCCCTGGAAAGCGTCGTCGATTACGACCGCGAGTTGATAGCTCGCGATGCCATCACGGCGTTCGATCACTACGTCGCCGCACGCCTTCAGGTCGAACCGTTGCGGACCTAGGTAGAGGTCGTCGAAGTGGATAGGCTGGTCGCTGACGCGAAAACGCATCGCGGTGGGACCGGGCTTCGTGGGTCCGTTGCGGCAGGTGCCGGGATACCCGGCCGCCTCGTCGTCCCCGGTCGCCAGATCTCGGCGCGAACAGCTGCAGGGAAAAACCCGCTGTCGGGCGGTGAGCGTCGCAAGCGCCTCGAGATAGGCCTCGCGGCGTGTGCTCTGGTACAGGACCTGGCCGTCCCATTCGAAGCCGAAGGCTTCGAGAGTGCGCAACTGGGCGTCGGCGCAACCCGGCAAGACGCGCGGGGTGTCGAGATCTTCGATGCGCACCAGCCAGCCCGCGCCGTGGGCGCGAGCGTCGAGATAGCTGCCGACTGCCGCCAGCAGGGATCCGAGGTGCAGGGGGCCGGTTGGCGAAGGCGCAAACCTTGCCAGGGGCTCACGCCCCACAAAGGAAAACGCCGCCCTGAAGGGGCGGCGTTAGTGAAGTTTCAAAAGACACTTTGGGAAGTCGCGGTCAGCGGTAACGGTCGTCTCGGTCGCCGTACTGCCGTTCGCGGCGCTCGCGCCGTTCCTGCGCTTCGATGGTCAACGTGGCTACCGGCCGAGCTTCGAGTCGCTTCACGCCGATTTCTTCGCCGGTTTCGAGGCAGTAGCCGTAGGAACCGTCTTCGACGCGCTTCAGGGCTTCGTCGATCTTGCGGATGAGCTTGCGTTCTCGATCTCGCGTGCGCAGTTCGAGGCTGAACTCTTCTTCCTGCGTGGCCCGATCATTCGGATCGGGGAAGTTGGCCGCTTCGTCTTTCATGTGAGAGACGGTGCGGTCGACTTCTTCCATGAGGTCGCGCTTCCAACCATTCAGGATGTTCTTGAAGTGATCGAGCTGCACGGCGTTCATGTACGCCTCGCCACGCTTGGCGATGTACGGCTGAACGTTGCGCGGGCCGGCGAGCAGGCTGCCGGCCTCGTCGTCACCGTCGGCGTCGGCCGGAGCCGCGCGAGAGGCCAGGCTGCTTTGAGAGGACGGTACGCCCGTGGCGGTCACCACGATTCGTTCCGACGGCGCGGCCTTGCGAATCGCCTGTGCCACGGGAGTGGCGCTGGCGAGAGGAGCGGGTTTCGCTGCAGGTACGGGCGCGATCTTCGGTACCGCTTTAACAGCGGCAGGAGGCTTCGCGGGCGCGGGCTTTGAAGAGGCTTTGGCTGCGACGGGCTTAGCCGCCGGCTTCTTTGCGGTCAACTTTGGTTTCTCAACTTTCTTTGGCTTGGCGGGCTTTGCAGCCGCTCGCTTGGTCGGCATGAGTGTGTCGCTCCAGGCCCGGATCCAGAAGGGGGCCGGTTTGCAGGACGCGGGATTATACCGGCCAACTTTTGCGTGTACAGGGGCACGAAAGTGGTCGCTTTTTCGCGAATTTTTGAGGTGTGTTCAGGGCAGTTCGACCACTGGCGCCGGCTTCCAGCCTGGTTTACGCCTTTCCACCACCACGGCCGTATAGATTCCCCCGCGTACGTTGAACTTGCCCTCGAGCCGCAGGAATCGCGGCGCGCAGACCCGGGCAAGATCATCGGCGATCTGGTTGGTCACGGCTTCATGAAAGGCGCCGCGGTCGCGAAACGACCACATGTACAGCTTCAGCGCCTTGAGCTCGACGCACAGTTCGTCTGGCACATATTCCAGCTCGAAGGTGGCGAAGTCGGGTTGGCCGGTTTTCGGACAAAGGCAGGTGAATTCCGGCAATGTCATGCGAATCGTGTAATCGGTTTCGCGCGCCGGATTCGGAAAAGTTTCAAGTTGTGTCGATGGTTGCGTGGACATCTTAATTGCCGGGATTTGTCGCGAGCCGCGCCGTTCAAACGCCGCCCGAAAAATATTGCGATTACTTTACACTACGCCGCCAATTCATCCGCACGCGAGACACGAGTAAACGATGCGCCTGACCAAGATCAAAGTCGCCGGATTCAAGTCGTTTGCGGATCCGACCGCGGTCGGATTTCCGAGCAATCTCACCGGTGTCGTCGGTCCCAACGGATGCGGCAAGTCGAACATCATCGACGCAGTGCGCTGGGTCATGGGGGAACTCTCGGCCAAGCACCTGCGCGGCGACTCGAT
The DNA here is from genome assembly GCA_039930985.1 of Pseudomonadota bacterium. Taxonomy (GTDB): domain Bacteria; phylum Pseudomonadota; class Gammaproteobacteria; order Steroidobacterales; family Steroidobacteraceae; genus CADEED01. The sequence goes on along the minus strand of JBDTSV010000147.1, from coordinate 23,441 downwards.
GATCGACGTCATCTTCAACGGCTCGGCATCGCGCAAGCCGGTGGGCACCGCCTCGGTCGAGCTGGTGTTCGACAACAGCGACGGCAAGATCTCCGGCCCGTACGCCGACTACGCGGAAGTCTCGTTGCGCCGCCAGGTCATGCGCGACGGCACGTCAAACTACTTTCTCAACGGCGCGCGTTGCCGCCGTAAGGACATCACGCAGCTGTTCCTCGGCACCGGTCTCGGCAGCCGCAGCTACGCCATCATCGAGCAGGGCATGATCTCGCGCGTCATCGAGGCGAAGGCCGATGACATGCGTGCCTTCGTCGAAGAGGCCGCCGGTATTTCGCGTTACAAAGAGCGCCGCAAGGAAACCGAGGCGCGCATCGCCGACACGCGCGAGAACCTCGAGCGCCTGCAGGACGTGCGCGATGAAGTGGACAAGCAGATCCGCCACCTGCAGCGGCAGGCGGCGACCGCGCGCCGCTACCAGGTGCTCAAGGAAACCGAGCGCCGCCTCACCGCCGAACTACTCGCGCTGCGATTGCGCGAAATCGATTCGGGTGCCGAAGTGCAGGACAGCGCGGTACGTGAATGCGAGCTCACCATGCAGCATGCGCTGGCCGACCAGCGCGCCGCCGAAGCCGCCATCGAAACCCAGCGCGTCTATCAAAACGAGCAGTCCGAGCGCGTGAGCACCGTGCAGGCGCGCTATTACGAGATCGGCGCCGAGATCAGCCGCACCGAGCAATCGATCACGCACACGCGCGAGCTGCGTGATCAGCAGCGCAACGAACTCGCGAAAGCGCGCGCCACGCTTGCCGAGCTCAACTCGCACATCGATCGCGACGAGCGCGAAATTGCCTCGTTGCGCGCCGAGATCGAACACTTGAGTCCCGATCTCGTGCAGGCGCAGGCGACCGAGAGCGCGCTTTCCGAAAGCCTGGCCGGCGACGAGCAGTCGCTCGCCGACTGGCAACAGCGCTGGGAAGGCTTCAATCGCGAGCTCGGCTCGGCGCACCAGACCACGCAGGTCGAGCGGGCGCGCATCGAGCAGCTGGAAAACCAGCTGCGCCGCCTCGCCGGGCAGGCTGACCGGCTGGCGGTGGAGCGCGAAGCGCTCATGGCGCAGGAATCGTCGGCCTTGCTGGGCCAGCTCGCGCAGAAAGAGTCGCTGGCTCGCAGCAGCGCCGATGAACTCTCGCAGGCATTGAACCTCGCGCTCGACCGGTCGCAGAAGCTGCGCGCCGCGCAGTTCGAAGCGGAAAAGAATCTCGAACACGCGCGCGCCGATCGCGAAAAGCGTCGTGCCGAAGTCGTTTCGCTGGAAGCCCTGCAGAAGGCGGCATTGCAGCGTGGCGACTCGCGCACCGCGGAGTGGCTCGTCTCGTCGGGACTGGGCAAGCAGCCGCGCCTCGCCGCGCAGCTGTCGGTCACGGGCGGCTGGGAGCGTGCCGTTGAAACGGCGCTCGGCGACTATCTCGAAGCGCTGTGCGTCGATGAGCTCGACGCGGTGGCCGGCGTTCTGCCCAGCCTGCCCGTCGGACGCGTGTCGCTGCTGCAGGCCGGCGCACACATGGATGCCGATGGCAGCACGGACATGTTGTCGGGCGTGGTCGGCGGACCGGCGGCCATCGTGCGGCTCCTGTCGCGCGTGCGGCTCGCCGAGACACTCGCCGACGCCTTGCGACTTCGCCGCGAACTTGCCGAGAACGAATCGGTGATCACCCGTTCGGGCGAGTGGATAGGGCGCGACTGGCTGCGCGTCAATCGTGGCGGTGACCCGCACAGCGGCGTGCTCGAACGCGAGCAGCGCGTCAAACAACTCAAGGTCGAACTGTCGCGCAGCGAAGAGAATACGCACGAGCGCGAAACGGCCCTCACCACCTGCCGTGAAGGCCTGGGCGAGGCGGAACGCGAACGCGACCAGGCCCAAAGCCGCATCCAGGGCGCGCATCGCGACCACGCGGATCTGCTGGGCCAGCTCGAAGGCGAGCGCGCGCGTTCGCAGGAATCCACCATGAGACGCGAGCGTCTCGAGGAAGAGGCGGCCGAAGTCACGCGTGAAGTGGGCTTGAGCCAGGACACCCTGGCGCGCGCCCGCGCCGAGCTCGATCGCGGCCTCGTGGCACTCGACGCACTCGATTCACGCCGTGCCGAGCTCGAGGGCGAACGTGAAGAACGCCGCGAAGCCGTGCAGGCCGCGCGCGCGCGTTCACAGGCTGCCCAGCTGGCAAGCCGCGACCTTCTGGTCCGCATCGAATCGCGCCGCTCGAGCGAGAGCTCGATGAGCGTGGGCCTCAAGCGCATGGCCGATCAGCGCGCGCAGACGCAGGCACGCGGCACGGAGCTCGAAGCCGCGCTTGCCGATGGCGACATGCCCGTCGTTCAGCTCGAAGGCAAGCTCAAGGACTTCCTGGCGCGCCGCCTGGCGATCGAAGCCGAGCTCGCGACCGAGCGTCGTGGACTCGAAGACGCCGACAATTCGCTGCGTTCGCTGGACGAAAAGCGCCTGGATGCCGAGACGCGCGTCAACGCCGCGCGCGAGGCGATGGAGCAGGCGCGCCTCATGGCCCAGGAATCGCGCGTGCGGCGCGAAGGGCTCGTCGAGCAGTTTGCCGCGACGCGGTTCGACCTTGCGGAAATCCTCTCCGGTCTCGCGGCCGATGCCGCCGCGCCGGCATGGGAAGAGTCGCTCGGATCCGCGCGCGCCGACCTCGAGAAGTTGGGCCAGGTGAATCTCGCGGCCATCGACGAGTTGAAAGAGTCGAGCGAACGCAAGGAATACCTCGATCGTCAGTTCGCCGACGTCACCGCCGCGCTGACCACGCTCGAAGATGCGATGCGCAAGATCGACAAGGAAACCCGCACGCGCTTCGAAGACACCTTCAACCGCATCAACGCCGGCCTCAAGGACAAATTTCCCAAGCTGTTTGGCGGTGGTCACGCGTATCTCGAGATCGTCGGCGACGACATTCTCGAAGCCGGCGTCGCCGTCATGGCGCGTCCGCCCGGCAAGCGCAACTCGAGCATCCATCAGCTTTCCGGTGGCGAAAAAGCCCTCACGGCCGTTGCGCTGGTGTTCTCCATTTTCGACCTCAATCCCGCGCCGTTCTGCATCCTCGACGAAGTGGATGCACCGCTCGATGAACACAACGTCGGTCGCTTCTGTGACATCGTCAAGCAGATGTCCGAACGCGTGCAGTTCATCTTCATCACGCACAACAAGGCGACCATGGAACTCGCCTCGCAGTTGATTGGCGTGACGATGACCGAGCCCGGCTGCTCACGCCTCGTGTCCGTCGACGTGGACGAGGCGGTGCGGATGGCCACCGGTTAAGGGTCAAAAGGCCTCATGCCAGAACTGCGCATCATTCTGCTCGTGGTCGGCGCGTTGTTCGTGGCCGGCATTGCGGGATTCGAATGGTGGCGCTCGCGCGGCTCGCGGCCGATGGCACTGAATCCGCCGCGTGACGATCACAACGCCGACTCGGCGCCGACGCGCCTCGCTCCGGCGCCATTGCCGGAAATGAACGTCGTGCGCGATACGCGCGTTTCGGTTGCCGATTCGCTGCCGGTCATCGAGCTCGCCAGCACTTCTGCGTCCGGTACGCGGCGCGCTCTCGGCATTTCGATTTCCGACGACGTCGCGGTCGACGTGGCACACGACAGCGGGGTGGCGCGCGAAACCGAAAAACGCGCGCGCGCGGAACCCTACATCGGGCAGGACGATGAGGTTTCCGAAGTTCGCGTATTCGAAGAACAGCCGGTGCGCGGGCCTCAGCTGGTATTGGCCTGGCCCAATGAAACCGAGCGCCGCATCGTCACGCTGCGCGTGATTCCGAAAAGCGAGCCGCGGTTTCCGGGTCGCGCGGTGCGACAGGCTTTCAGCGCCGCTGGTTTCTGGCACGGGCCGCTCGACATCTATCATCTGCCCGACCACGAAGGCCGCGTGATCGTCAGCGCCGCGGCGCTGGCACAGCCCGGAACCTTCGATCCATCCATCATGGATTCACAGCGCTTTTCCGGCCTCAACCTGTTTGCCGTGTTGCCGGGACCGAAGCCCGAGCGCGAAACATTCGATGAGCTGGTGCACGCCGCGCGGCAACTGGCCGAACGCCTCGACGGCATGATGGCCGACCAGCACGGCGAGGAGCTCACGCAACAGCGCATCGCGCGACTCCGCCAGGCGCTCGAAGCGCCCGCCACGGCGCGAGCGTCCGGCGAAGCGTAAAGAGATGGTCGGGCGCCACTCTGTAGCGGAGATCGCCGCGCAGCGCGCGGCGTCATTGCGTGACGAGATCAACGGCCACGACCACCGCTATTACGTGCTCGATGAGCCCTCGGTGCCCGATGCCGAGTACGACCGCTTGATGAAAGAACTGCGCGAAATCGAAGCCGCGCATCCCGAGTTCATCACCCCCGAGTCCCCGACCCAGCGCGTCGCCGGCAGCCCGGCGGCGGAGTTCGCCGAAGCTCGACACGCGATCCCGATGCTGTCGCTGGAGAATGGCTTCTCCGACGAAGATCTCGCCGACTTCGACCGCAAGGTGCGCGAGCGCCTCGGCAGCGCGGAGCTCATCGACTATTCGGCGACCCCCAAGCTCGACGGCCTCGCCATCTCGGTGCTGTATCGCGACGGCCTCTACCAACGTGCCGCCACGCGCGGCGATGGCGTAACGGGTGAAGACGTCACCGCCAACGTCGCGACCATCCGCTCCGTGCCACGCAAACTGCGCGGCAAACCGCCGACAGTGCTCGAGGTGCGTGGCGAGGTATTTCTGCCGTTCGCTGGTTTCGAGAAGATGAATCGCGACGCGGCGACACGCGGCGACAAGCTCTATGTAAATCCCCGCAACGCGGCTTCGGGAAGTCTTCGCCAGCTCGATTCGCGTATCACCGCGCAGCGGCCGCTCGACCTCTACTTCTACGAGCTGGGCGTGGTGGAGGGTGGGGCCGTGCCGGGTCGGCACAGTGAGCTCTCGGCCTGGCTCAATTCCCTGGGATTGCGCACTTGCCCGGAGGCGAAGAAGGTCCGGGGCGTCGAGGGCTGCCTCGAGTACTACCGCGACATCGGCGCACGCCGCGCGCAGCTTCCCTACCAGATCGACGGCGTGGTCTACAAGGTAGATAGCCGCGCGGCCCAGGAGAAGCTCGGCTTCGTGTCGCGCGCGCCGCGCTGGGCGCTGGCGCACAAGTTTCCGGCCGACGAAGAGCTCACCGTGCTCGAGGACGTCATCTTCAACGTCGGCCGCACCGGCGCGCTGACGCCGGCGGCCAAGCTTGCGCCGGTCTTCGTCGGTGGCGTCACGGTGAGCAACGCCACGCTGCACAACATGGACGAGGTTGCGCGCAAGGGCTTCATGATCGGCGACACCGTGGTCGTGCGCCGCGCCGGCGACGTGATCCCCGAAGTGGCGCGCTATCTACCCGAAAAACGCCCCGCCGACGCCAGGCCCATCGTGATGCCGGCCGAGTGCCCGGTATGCGGCTCGCCGGTGGTGCGGCTCGAAGACCAGGCTGTCTACAAATGCACCGGCGGAGTTCTCAAGTGCCGCGCGCAGCGGGCCGAGTGGATCATGCATTTCGCCGGCCGGCGTGCCCTGGACATTGAAGGCCTGGGCGAGAAGCTCATCGAGCAACTCGTCGAAGACGGCTCGATCAGCTCGCCCGCGGATCTCTACGACCTGAAAGCGACGGTGCTCGCCGAGCGCGAGCGCATGGGCGAGAAGTCGGCGAATAATGTAGTCGAGGCGATTGCCAGGAGCCGTGAGACAACGCTGGCGCGTTTCCTGTTCGGGCTGGGCATTCCGCAGGTGGGCGAATCCACCGCACGTGCGCTGGCCGAACATTTCGGCAACCTGGACGACCTCATGAAGGCGACCGCGAGCCAGATCGAGGAGACGCCGGATGTGGGGCCGATCGTTTCCGCGGAAGTCGCGCGCTTCTTTGTGAGCCCGCTGGCGCAGGACGTCATCGCGCGGCTGCGGAAGTCGGGCGTTCACTGGCGGGACATCGACGTGCAGCGCGCGGCGGCGCTGCCGCTCGCCGGACTCACGTTCGTCATCACCGGAACACTCGCAGGCGTACAGCGCGACGCCGCCGAGGATTCGCTGCGTGAACTCGGCGCCAAGGTGTCGGGAAGCGTGTCGAAGAAGACCAGTTTCCTGGTGATGGGCGCGGACGCCGGATCCAAGCTCGCCAAAGCGCAGTCACTCGGAGTGCGCATTCTTGAAGAAGCCGCGCTCGAACAGATCCTGAAAACGAAACAGCCGCCGGTCGCGGATTGAATTCCGGAAACCGGCGGCTGCAATCGCGTCCGCCCGACTAGTTTGCTGGCGCTGGCGCGGGCGCTGGCGCGGGCGCTGGCGTCGCGGCGGCCGGCGCCGCAACCGGCGTCGCGGCGAGCGGCGGATCGATCTTGGCGGTTTTCAGCATTTCGTCCGACAACGCCTTGAACTTCTTCGCCACGACGATCTGCGTCAGCCGATCCTTGACGTCATCGAACGCGGGCGCCGGGCGATCGCGCGTGTCGTCGAGCTTGATCACGTGCCAGCCGTACTGCGTCTGCACCGGCGCGCTCGCAACCTCGCCTTTCTTGAGCAGCGCGACCGCATTGATGATCTGCGGGTCCATGTCCCGGGCTCCGAACCAGCCGAGGTCGCCGCCTTTCGCCGCGGATTGCTTGTCGGCCGACAGACGCTTGGCGAGCGTCGCGAAGTCATTGCCGCCCTTGAGCTGCGTAATGATTTTCTGCGCCACTTCCTCGCTGCTCACGAGGATGTGCCGGGCCTGGTATTCCACCAGCGGCGCGGACGCCACCTGCGCCTCGAACTCGGCGCGTAACTCCGTTTCGGTCGGAGTGTGATCCTTGAGGTATTTCTGTGCCGACGACTGCTGCAGCACTTCGAGACGGGACAGCTCGAGGCGCGTGCTGACTTCCGGATCCTTGGCGAGACCGTCTTTCTCGGCCTGCTGTGCGATCAGCTCGACGCGCACCAGGTTTTCCTTGATCTGCGCGCGATCTTCGGGCGAGAGCTCGCTGGCCGGTTTACGCGCCAGGGCCTTGGCGTACTCCTCGAAAAGCTGTTCGCTGATGGCCTTGCCGTTCACCGTGACCAGTGGCGGTTTGGCAGGCGTAGCCGCCGCATCGGCGGTCTTGTCGGCGGAAGGTTTGGAGCAGGCGGCGAGTGCGAGCAATGCGCCCACGGCAACGAAACGAATAACTTTCATTTTGTCTCTCAAGATGTTGAAACTTAACCGGGGCGCGCGTCGATCGATAACGCGTGGATGTCCCGGCCCATCAATTCGGCGGCGGCAGCATAGACCATTCGATGCCTTTCCAGCGCGGAGACGCCGGCGAAGGCCGGAGCTGCGATGACGATGTGGAAATGCCCACCTTCACGCGCGCCGGCGTGGTCGGCGTGCCTGGCGCTGTCATCGCGGATCTCGAGCAGGGTCGGGTGCAGGGCGGATTCGAGCGCGAGGCGAAGCCGGTCGGTGCGCGTGGCGTTCACGAAGGCTCCCGCGCGAACGCCCCGCGCAGCAGGTACAGAACGACACCGAGCAGGAAAACCATGCCCAGCGGGATCGAGATCCAGAGTTTGAAGGTGACCCAGTCCGCTTCGCTGCGCGTCATGGCCACCCAGATGTTCGCGAAGCCGAGCAGCACATAAAACGCGCCAGTCACGAGCGAAGCGTTGCGCCATGACGAGGCCGGGACCACGACGTCTTGCGGCACTCCGCCGCTGAGCATGCGTTCGAGCAGCGGCTTACTCCCCACCCAGACGCTGCCGGCGATCACGATGCCGAGCAGCCAGTAGATCACCGACGCCTTCCACTGCAGGAAGCGCACGTCGTGCAGGATGAGCGTGGCCGAACCGAACAGCAGCACCATGATGGTGAGCGCCAGGGGCAGCTGCGGGACTTTGCGAGCGCGGATCCACAAGAACGCCAGCAGCGCGCTCATGGTGACCATGAGCGCGGCGGTCGCCGGATAGAGGCCACCGCCGAGTTTGTAGAACGCGAAGAAGACGATCCACGGCACGTATTCGAGAAGCGTCTGCATCGTTATGCCCGCGTTTACCGCGGCCAGGCGAAAGGGGGCGCGTATGATACCGGCCCCGCGCGAAAGCTGTGTCTTGCGCCGCCCGACAGCACGCCCGTGAGCCAGTATTTCGAGCTACATCCCGAGAATCCGCAGCTTCGCCTGATCCGCCGCGCCGCTGAAATCGTGCGCGAGGGCGGTCTCATCGTGTATCCGACGGATTCCTGCTACGCGCTCGGCTGTCACATCGGCGACAAGGACGCGCTCGATCGCATCCGCCGGATTCGCAATGCTGACCGCCATCACCATTTCACGCTGGTGTGCCGCGATCTCGCTGAAATCGCCAGGTACGCGAAGGTGGAGACCTGGCAGTTCCGCATGCTCAAGGCCGCCACGCCGGGTCCGTATACCTTTCTGCTGCCGGCCACCAAGGAGACGCCGCGGCGCCTGCAGCACGAAAAACGTCGCACCATCGGCATCCGCGTCCCGGACCACGAAGTGCCGCGCATGCTATTGGCGGAGCTTGGTGAACCCATCATGAGTTCCACGCTGCTCCTGCCCGGGGACGAGCTGCCGCTGACCGACGGCCGTGAGATCAGAAACCGGCTCGAGCATCAAGTGGATTGTGTGCTCGATGGCGGCCATTGCGGCATCGAACCGACCACGGTCGTCGATCTCGCGGTGACGCCGCCCACGATCACCCGGATTGGTCGGGGGACGCTGGAGAAACTGGGGATTTGAGGGGCGACACCGCCTGTATACTGCGCGCCTCCCGTGAGCAGCCATCCGCAAGCCAAACGAGTACTTTCCGGAATGCGGCCGACGGGTCAGCTGCATCTTGGCAATTACCATGGCGCGCTCAAGAATTGGGTCGATCTCCAGTACCAGTACGAGTGTTACTTCTTCGTCGCCGACTGGCACGCGCTCACCACCGGCTACGAAGACACCAAGCAGCTCCCCAAATTCATCCACGAGATGCTCATCGACTGGCTCGCGGCCGGGCTCAACCCGGGCGTGGCTACGCTCTTCGTGCAGTCACAGGTCCCCGAGCACGCCGAGCTGCACCTTTTGCTGTCGATGATCACGCCGCTCGGCTGGCTCGAGCGGGTGCCGAGCTACAAGGACCAGCAGGCCGAGCTCAAGGAAAAAGATCTCGCCACCTACGGTTTCCTCGGTTATCCATTGCTGCAGACCGCGGACATCCTGCTGTACCGGCCGGCCTTCGTGCCCGTGGGCGAGGACCAGGTGGCGCACGTGGAGATCACGCGTGAAGTCGCGCGGCGCTTCAATCACCTTTATGGGCGCGAGCCGGATTTCGAGGTGAAGGTCGAAAAGGCCATCAAGGGTCTGGGCGGCCGCAACACCACGATGTACAAGCAGCTGCGCAAGAACTTCCAGGAAAACGGCGACCAGCTGGCGCTCGACAAGGCGCGCGAAGTGGTCACCAGCAATACGCGCCTGACCGTCGCCGATCGCGAGAGGTTGTTAGGCTACCTGGAAGGCGGCAGCGTGAGCATCCTGCCCGAGCCGCACGTGCTGCTCACCGCCACGCCGAAGGTGCCCGGTCTCGACGGCCGCAAGATGTCGAAGTCCTACGGCAATACCATCGGGTTGCGCGAAGACCCCGACGAAGTCGCGAAAAAGCTCAGGCAGATGCAGACCGACCCGGCGCGCGTACGGCGCACCGACCCAGGCAATCCCGACGTATGCCCGGTGTTCGATCTGCACAAGATCTATTCGAGCGAAGAGACGCGCACCTGGGCGGCGAACGGCTGCCGCACGGCCGGTATCGGTTGCCTCGAATGCAAGAAGCCGCTGATCGACAAGGTCGTCGAAGAGATCGGCGGTATCCGCAAGCGCGCCCAGGAATTCGAGGAAAATCCCGAGCTGGTGCGCAACATCGTGGCCGAGGGCGGCGAGAAGGCGCGCGAGGCCGCGCGCGCCACGCTCGATGACGTCCGGCGCGCCATGAACCTACGGGTGGACTAACTATGAACAAAGCCGCGAAACCCGATCTGCGCATGGTCGTGAACAACCCCGACGAGCCGGCAGTGGTGGCGGAGACTGCCGGGTCGCCCGAGCAGGTGGAAATGCCGTTCGCCATGGTGCACGGCGAGCCGGTCACTCAGCTGCCGAAGGACCTGTACATTCCGCCGCAGGCGCTGGAAGTGTTTCTCGAAGCGTTCGAGGGGCCGCTCGACCTGCTGCTGTACATGATCCGGCGGCAGAACCTCGACATCCTCGACATCCCGATCGCCGACATCACCAAGCAGTACATGGAGTACATCTCTCTCATGGAAGGTCTGCAGCTCGAGCTGGCCGGCGAATACCTGGTGATGGCCGCGACGCTGGCCGAGATCAAATCGCGCATGCTGCTGCCGCGCGCCGTGGACCCGAACGCCGGCGAGGAGAGCGATCCGCGCGCGGACCTCGTGCGCCGCCTGCAGGAATACGAACGCTTCAAGACCGCCGCGGTGAACATCGACCGCATCCCGCGCATCGAGCGCGACACCTGGGTCGGGAATGCCGAACTCGGCGAGCGCAAGTCCGAGCGGCCGCTGCCGCAAGTGGCCATGCAGGAAATGATGTTGGCATTTCGCGACGTGGTCCAGCGCTCCGAGATGTTCACGCACCATCATGTCCAGCGTGAGCGGTTGTCGGTGCGCGTGCGCATGTCTGATATTCTCGCGACGCTCGAACGGTCGAGCTTTGTCGAGTTCGTGAACCTCTTCAAACCCGAAGAGGGTCGCATGGGTGTCACCGTCACCTTCGTCGCGATTCTCGAGCTGGTGCGCGAAGGGCTGATCGACATCGTGCAGACCGAGGCGTACGCGCCGCTGCACGTGCGCGGCGCGCAGGGTGTGCGAGGCTTGCGGCTCGCGGTGGACAACGATTCAGTTTTGAGTGATGCGGTGCCGGCCGAAGAGGTCGAAGGCGCCGCCAACGAATCCGTGATGGACGAGTCGGCAGAGCAGGCAGAGCAGACGGATGGAGAGCAGCATGAGTGATGCGTACCTCAAGAATGTCGTCGAAGCGGCGCTGCTGGCTGCGGCGCGGCCCGTTCCCATTGCCGAGCTCCTGCAGATATTCGACGAGCAATCGCGCCCGTCGAACAAGGAAATGCGCGCCGTGCTCGAGCAGCTCGCGGCCGATTACGAAGGCCGCGGTGTGGCCATCAAGGAAACCGCCACGGGTTTCCGTTTTCAGGTGCGACCTGAGTTTTCGCAGGAAGTGTCGCGCCTGTGGCCCGACCGCCCGCGCAAATATTCGCGCGCGCTGCTCGAGACGCTGGCGCTCATCGCCTATCGCCAGCCCATCACGCGCGCCGAGATCGAGAACGTGCGCGGCGTTGCCGTGAACCCCGAGATCGTCAAGACGCTCATGGAGCGCAACTGGGTGCGCGTCGTGGGGCACCGGGATGTGCCCGGGCATCCGGAGTTGTTAGGCACCACGGCGGAGTTCCTCGATTACTTCTCGCTGAAGTCCATCGAAGATCTGCCGCCGCTCGCCGACCTCAAGGCGCTCACCGATCTCAATCTGCAGTTGCCGCTGCCGGTGGCCGGCGAAACGACCGTCGATCCCGATGCCGGCTCCGACTCGGGTGAAGTCGCGGTCGTGCCCGTGGTCGATGGCGCGGTCGAAGATGGCGGCGATCACGGGCTCGACGCCGCCGCCGATGACGATGACGACGAAGAGCTGTCCGCGCCGGGCGATTCGGCTGCCGGCCTCGTGGCGGCGCCGCCGTCCGAAGAAAACTGAGAGCCGGAGAAATTCATGGCACGTCCGCGTCCGACGCCGGCCGGCGTGGCCGAGCGGCTCCAGAAATATCTTGCCCAGCGCGGCCTGGGTTCGCGTCGCGCCGTCGAGGAATGGATCCGTGCGGGTCGCATCTCCGTCAATGGCAAGCTGGCGGAACTCGGCCAGAAGGTTTCACACGTCGATGACATCCGCCTCGATGGACGCGCCATCAAGGTTCGTCCCGCCGAAGGCTCCCAACTATTCGTCTTCAACCGCTCGCCCGGCGATCCGCTGCGCGAAGCCGATGGCGAACGCGCGGCGCTGATCGACCGCCTGCCGAAAACCGCGGGCCGGCGTTTCGTCGCGGTCAGCCCGATGCCCGGCATCGACGGCGGCCTGGAGCTCGTGACCTCCGACGGCGCCCTGGCGGCGAAACTGCAGCGTACGAATCACAAGCTCGCCTGCGAATTCAGCGTGCGCATCAAGGGCGTGCTGGGCAAGGATCACATCGAGGCGGTGAAGACCGGCAAGATCGACCGCGCGTCGCGCATGACGGTCGCCAGTGTTTCCACCAGCGAGGCGCAGCTCGAGGGTTCGAACCGCTGGTATTCCATCCTGGTGACCGGTGCCAGCGGCAAGGACATCCGCCAGCTGTTCGAACGACAGGGTGCGCTCGTGAGCCGCGTGCTGCGCGTGTCGATGGGTAGTTTGAAGCTCGACAAGGGCCTGTCGCGCGGCCAGTTCCGCCAGCTCGACGATGCCGAGATTCAGGCGCTGATCAAGCCGGCTGCGCCTGAAACCTCTGGCCCGTGATGCCAAGGCTCGCAGGTCCCAGCAAGGCGAGATAAGGCGCGGTCAGCGATTCCGCGGCAGGCAGTGATTCGGCCGCTTCTGACGGGTAGGCCTGGCGGCGCATGCTGGTGCGCACCTTGCCGGGATCGATGATGTTCACGCGCACCGTCGTCGTGCCTTCGAGCTCGTGAGCCAGCACCTGCGTGAATCCTTCCACCGCGAACTTCGAGATCGAATACGCGCCCCAGTAGGCGCGGCCGCGTTGGCCGACGGCGCTCGAGGTGAACAGCACGGTGGCGTCTTTCGCGGCGCGCAGCAGCGGCAACAGATGCTGGGTGAGTACGAATGCCGCGGTGACGTTCACGTGCATGACGCGCATGAACATGGGCACTTCATACTGCTCGATGGGCGTGAGCGCGCCTAACAAGGCGGCGTTGTGCAGCAGGCCGTCGAGCCGGCCGTAGCGTTTTTCGACGGCGGCCGCCACGGCTTCGTAGTCCGCGGCCAACGCGCGTTCCAGGTCGAGCGGCACAATGCTGGCCTCGGGGGCGCCGACGGCTTTCGTCAGCTGGGCGATTTCCGCGTGCACCGCCTCGAGCTTGCGCACGGTGCGTCCGAGCAGGATCACTTCCGCGCCTGCTGCCGCGAGTGCGAGCGCCACGGCCCGGCCGATGCCAGAGCCGGCGCCGGTCACCATGATGACGCGGCCGCGCAATTCGTTGGGCGCCGGCAGGTGCCGGCGCGGATCAAAGGTGTCGTTCATGACGGAGTGCGTGGTGTGTCGGGCGCGTCTTCGGATTCGATGGCGGCGGTGGTCGCCGGCCTGCGGACCAGCTCTTCGATGGGATCGACCGGCGGCAACGGAGCGTCACTGGTGACGCCCAGCTCCGGAAAGCGCCGTGCTTTGGGCATGACGTTGCGCTCCAGCGAGCCTATGGAAGCGTTGTATGCCTCGACCGCCTTGCCGAGGGAATTGCCGACTTTCTGCAAGTGGCTCACGAACGTGGTCAGGCTTCGATAGATGTCTTCGCCAGTCTTGCGGATTTCTTTCGCATTCTCCGTCACGGCGCTCTGGCGCCAGCCGTAGGCGATCACCTTGAGCAATGCCATGAGCGTCGACGGCGTGGTGATCACGATGCGCTGCTTGAGCGCGGTGTCGAGCAGGTCCGGGCGCTCCGCGAGCGCCGCCGCCAGGAACTGATCACCCGGCAGGAAAAGCACGGCGAACTCGGGGCTGTGCTCGAACTGCTCCCAGTAGCTCTTCTGCCCGAGTTCACGCACGCGCTGTTCCACCTGCATGGCGTGCCGCGCCAACGAGGTGCGGCGAGTCTCGTCATCCGCGGCTTCGACCGCGTCCATGTAGGCGTCGAGCGGCGTCTTCGCGTCGACGACGATGCTGCGCGAGTCTGGCATGCGTACCAGCAGGTCGGGCCGCACGATGCTGCGGTCGCTGGTGGTGACGTTCACCTGTTCTTCGAAATCGCAATGTTCGGACAGACCCGCGAGCTCGACGACGCGCCGCAACGTGATCTCACCCCAGCGGCCGCGTACCTCGGGGCGTCGAAGCGCGGTCGAGAGGTTGCGGGTTTCCCGCTGCAGCAGCGCCTGCACGTTGACGAGGCTTTCGATCTGCCCGGAGAGTTTGCCGACCGACTCGCGTCGCTCGCGCTCCAGCGCCTGGGTCTGTTCTTCCTGTTTCGCCAGCGCCAGCTTGATGGGTTCCACCAGTTGCGCGATGGCGAGTTCGCGCTTCTCGAGCTCGGCGCCCGCCGCCGCCTGGTCGCGCCCGAATACTTCACGCGCGAGCTTGAGGAAGGTTTCACTGTTGGCGTCGAGCGCGGCCCGCGACGCATTTTCGACTGCCAGCCGCACCTGCGTCTCGCTCTGCGCCAGCAGCTCGGCGTTACGGGCGCGCTGGTCGGATTCCGAAGTGAGCCTGGCACGCGTCGCTTCGAGCTCGACTCGCAGCGATTCCGCGCGCTTTCCGGCGCGCAGCGTACCGATCAGATAGCCGATGACCGCGCCGGCCAGCGCGACGATGACGGCGATGATCCAGAGGTTGGTCATGGCATGCCGTTCTTTTTCACGTCGCGCGGCGGCGTGTCGAGCCAGTCGAGTAGTTCGAGCGGCGTGTCGAGCCAGCCATGCGAGAACCAGGTGTCGGCGCGATCGTCATCGCCGAGATAGCCGTAACCGGCGACCAGCGCGTACATTCCGGCGGCCTGCGCGGCCTGCATGTCGCGTTCGGCATCGCCGACGTACACACATTCGGCGGGCGCCACACCCATGGTCGTGGCCGCGTGCAGCAACGGCAGCGGGTGCGGCTTGCGCTCGGCCAACGTGTCGCCGCTCACCACGGCGCGCGCACGCTTGTCGAGCTTCACTTCGACCAGAAGCGGATCGGTGAGCCAGCCCGGTTTGTTGGTGACGATGCCCCAGTGGAGCCCGCGCCGCTCGAGCTCGGTGAGCATTTCATCGCCGCCTTCGAACAACTGGGTGTGCTTGGCGAGCTGGCGGCGATAGATATCGAGCAGCCGCTTGCGCATGGCCTCGTGCTCGTCGGCCGGCAGCGTGCCGAATCCCAGCCGCACCAGCGCATGTCCGCCATGCGAGACCTGGCAACGCACGGTTTCGTTGGAAAGCGCATCGAGGCCTTCCTGCGCGCGCAACGCGTTGAGGGCCTCGGTCATGTCGAGCGCGGTGTCGAGCAGCGTGCCGTCGAGATCGAAAAGCACGCCTTTGATGGAGTCTTTCATGCGGCGCCCGCGGGCCTGCGCGTGAGGTGCATCAGATAGTTCACCGACGGATCGGCAGTGAGCGAACACTGCTCGCGCACCGGGTCATAGCGCAGACCGGATATGTCCTGCACGTCGAGCGCCGCGGCACGGGCGAAGCGGGCGATTTCCGAGGGTTTGAGCAGGCGCTCGTATTCGTGCGTGCCGCGCGGCACGAGGTTGGCGACGTATTCCGCGCCGACGATGGCGAGCAGGAACGATTTGAAGTTGCGGTTGATCGTCGACACGAACACCTGGCCGCCGGGTCGGACGAGCCTGCCGAGCACCGCGACGGTTGCAGCCGGGTCGGGCACGTGTTCCAACATTTCCATGCACGTGAGGACGTCGAATTTCCGGGCGCTCTTGAGCAGGTCTTCGGCGCCCGCGACCTGGTAGTCGATTTTCAGCCCGGAATCGAGCGCATGCAGACGCGCGGTTTCCACCATGCTGGGTGCGAGGTCGATGGCCGTGACCTCGGCGCCGGCACGCGCGAGCGTTTCGGCGAGCAATCCGCCGCCACACCCGACGTCGAGAACACGCGCCTGCTGGAGCGTGCAGCGTTCTTCCACATATCGCGCACGCACGGGATTGAGCTTGTGCAGCGGCTTGAATTCGCCGTCGACATCCCAGAAGCGGTGCGCGGACGCATCGAATTTCGCGATTTCCGCGGCGTCGCTGTTTGCAGTCGGTGGGGAGTTCATGAGGGCCGGAATTATAGACGGGAGGGCACAGGAAGCGACGAAAAACGCGCGCCAAAACGGGGCTTTTGGTTAGGCCCACGTGATAGAATTCCGCACCTTTTTTCGGGCCCTTCCTCAAACCATACATGTCAGAAATCGCGCGCGAAATTCTTCCCGTGAATCTCGAAGACGAGATGCGTCAGTCGTATCTCGACTACGCCATGAGCGTCATCGTTGGTCGCGCACTGCCCGACGTGCGCGACGGCCTGAAGCCCGTCCATCGCCGCATTTTGCACGCCATGCGCGAGCTCGGAAACGACTACAACAAGGCCTACAAGAAGTCGGCGCGTGTCGTCGGCGACGTCATCGGTAAATACCACCCGCACGGCGACAACGCGGTGTACGACGCGCTGGTGCGCATGGCGCAGCCGTTTTCCATGCGTTACCTGCTGGTCGACGGCCAGGGCAACTTCGGCTCGGTGGACGGCGACGCGCCGGCCGCCATGCGATACACCGAGGTGCGCATGTCGCGCATCGCGAGCGAGCTGCTCGCCGACATCGAAAAAGAAACTGTCGATTTCCAGCCGAATTACGACGAAACGGAAACTGAGCCAACGGTCATGCCGGCGCGGTTCCCGAACCTGCTGGTCAATGGTTCTGCGGGCATCGCCGTGGGCATGGCCACCAACATCCCGCCTCACAACCTCACGGAAATCATCAACGCTTGTCTGGCGGTGCTCGACGACGGCGAAGTCACGCTCGCCACGCTCATGCAGCACGTGCCGGGTCCGGATTTCCCGACCGCGGGAATCATCAATGGGGCGACCGAAATCGCCACCGCCTATCGCACTGGCCGCGGCCGCCTGTCCATTCGCGCGCGCACGCATTTCGAGGACGTCGACAAGGTGGGTGGGCGCCAGGCCATCGTCGTCACCGAACTGCCGTACCAGGTCAACAAGGCAAGGCTCATCGAACGCATCGCCGACCTGGTGCGCGAGAAGCTCATCGACGGCATCTCGCAGGATGGTTTGCGGGACGAGTCCGATAAAGACGGCATGCGGCTGGTCATCGAGCTCAAGCGCGGCGAAGTTCCGGAAGTGCTGCTGAACAATTTGTTTGCGCAGACGCCGCTCGAAACCGTATTCGGCATCAACATGGTCGCGCTCATCGACGGGCGGCCGAAACTGCTGGGCCTCAAGGAAATGCTCGAGGCATTCCTGCGCCATCGACGCGAAATCGTCACGCGCCGGACTATTTTCGATCTCGCCAAGGCACGCGACCGCGCCCACATTCTCGAAGGCCTGGCGGTGGCGCTGGCCAACATCGACGAGATCATCGCGCTCATCAAGGCGTCGCCCACGCCGCCGGAAGCCAAGATCGCGCTCGCGGCGCGCGAATGGAATTCGGGCGCCGTGCCGCAGTTGCTGGCGCGTGCCGGAGAAATCTCCACGCGGCCGCAGGGTCTCCCCGCGGAGTTCGGCATCACCGGTGAGGGCGGCCGCGGCTACAAACTCTCCGATGTCCAGGCCCAGGCCATCCTCGACATGCGCCTGCACCGCCTGACCGGGCTCGAGCAGGACAAGATCGTCGCGGAATACCAGGAGTTGCTGGCCACCATTGTCGACCTCACCGACATTCTCGCGCGCCCCGAGCGCCTCATGCAGGTCATACGCGAAGAACTCATCGCGATCCGCGAGCAGTATGGCGATGCGCGCCGAACCGAGATCAACCGCGATCATCTCGATCTATCTACCGAAGACCTCATCGAGCCGCAGGACGTCGTCGTCACGCTGTCGCATGCCGGTTACGCCAAGTCGCAGCCGGTCACCGAATACCAGGTGCAGCGCCGCGGCGGCCGCGGCAAGGCGGCCACCTCGGTCAAAGACGAGGACTTCGTGGAGAAGCTCTTCGTCGCGCACACGCACGACACCATTCTGTGTTTCAGCAATCGCGGCAAGGTCTACTGGAAGCGCGTCTTCGAATTGCCCCAGGCCGGCCGCGGTTCGCGCGGCAAGCCCATGGTGAATCTGCTGCCGCTGGAAGAGGGCGAGCGCATCAACGCGGTGTTGCCCATCAAGCAGTTCGACGACGAGCATTTCGTCTTCATGGCCACCAGCCAGGGCACGGTCAAGAAAACACCGCTGTCGGCGTTCTCGCGGCCGCGAGCCAGCGGCATCATCGCGCTCGGGCTCGACACCGACGACCGCCTGGTCGGCGTGGCACTAACGGACGGTCGCCGCGAAGTCATTCTGTCCTCGAGCGGCGGCAAATCCATCCGCTTCAACGAGGAAGAAGTCCGTCCCATGGGCCGCGAAGCCACCGGCGTGCGCGGCATCAAACTGGGAGCGGGCCAGGAGCTCATCTCGCTTATCGTTGTCGGCGATGGGCTGGTACTCACGGCTTCCGCCAATGGTTATGGAAAGCTCACGCCGCTCGAGGATTTCCCGCAGCACGGCCGCGGCGGGCAGGGCGTCATCGCGCTGCAGACCACCGAACGCAACGGCGAGATGGTGGCGGCACTGCAAGTGAATTCCGATCATGAGCTCATGATGATTAGTTCTACTGGCACGCTGGTGCGCACGCCGGTCGGCGAAATTTCCATTGTCGGTCGCAACACGCAGGGCGTCCGCCTCATCCGCCTGGGCGAAGGCGAAAGATTGACCGGCGTCGAGCGCATCGAGAGCCTGGGGCTGGCAGAAGAGGTGCCGGGATCGGAACCACGTCCCGAAACGCTCGGTGACGGTGGCGATGCCCCTTCCGAAACGCCCACCTCCTGATATATTTCGCGCCCCCGGGCAATAACGTCCGGGGGTACAAACGGTCGGGCAATAAGGTCCGGCTAGAGGGTTAAGACATGCGCGTATTCAATTTCGCGGCCGGCCCGGCCACGCTGCCCCTGGAAGTTCTCGAGCAGGCGAAAGCCGAAATGACCGACTGGAAGGCCAGCGGCATGTCGGTGATGGAAGTGTCCCATCGCAGCAAGGCGTTCGTCGCCGTTGCCCAGGAAGCGGAAGCTGACCTGCGCGAACTTCTCTCGATCCCGACTAACTACAAAGTGCTGTTCCTGCAGGGCGGCGCCACCGGCATGTTCGCGGCGATCCCGATGAACCTCGCCACCGCCGACTCCACCGTCGACTACGTGAACACCGGCGCCTGGTCGAAGAAGGCCATCGGCGAAGCGAAGCGCTATGCCAAGGTCAATGTTGCCGCCGATGAATCGGCCAGCAACTACACCTCGGTCCCCGAGCAGTCAGCGCTCAAGCTCACGGCGGATGCCGCCTATTTCCACTATGTCGCCAACGAGACGATCGCCGGCGTCGAATTTCCCTACGTCCCGCAGACCAATGGCGTGCCGCTGGTCTGTGACATGTCGTCGAACATCCTGTCCCGTCCCATCGATGTGTCGAAGTACGGACTCATCTACGCGGGCGCGCAGAAGAACATCGGCCCCGCGGGCATCTGCGTCGTGATCGTGCGCGACGACCTGATCGGCAAGGCGCGCCCCGGCACGCCGTCGATCTGGGACTTCAAGGCCATGGCCGACGAAGGTTCCATGCTCAACACGCCGCCAACTTTCGGCTGGTATTTCGCGGGCCTCGTGTTCAAGTGGCTCAAGAAGCAAGGTGGCGTCAAAGCCATGGCCGAGCGCAACCGCGCCAAGGCGGAAAAGCTCTACGGGTTCATCGAATCTTCTGGCTACTACAAGAACCCGATCGCCAAGAACTGCCGTTCGTGGATGAACGTTCCGTTCACGCTGCCGAACGCCGATCTCGACAAGACCTTCTGCGCGGAGGCCGCCAAGGCCGGGCTCGTGAACCTCGAAGGTCATCGCTCGGTGGGCGGCATGCGCGCGTCCATCTACAACGCCATGTCCATCGAAGGCATCGAGGCGCTGGTGAATTTCATGAAGGACTTCCAGGCCAAGAACGCCTGAAGTAAAGCCTTTCACCGTTTCTCGGTCGACGCCCCTTCTTCAAAATAGACCAGGGGCGGCGTTTTCCGACGTGGGCGTCAGCCCTGAAGGAGTTAGATGATGCGTTTCAAGATTCAGACTCTCAACAACATCAGCATCAAGGGGCTCGAGCGCCTGCCGCGCGACCGCTTCGAAGTGGCTTCCGACATCGGCAGTCCCGACGCCATCCTGCTGCGTTCCGCCGACATGCACAAACTGGCCATCCCCGATTCGCTGCGTGCCGTGGGCCGCGCCGGCGCCGGCACCAACAACATTCCGGTCGAAGCGCTCTCGAAAAAGGGTATCCCGGTGTTCAACGCTCCGGGTGCCAACGCGAACGCCGTGAAGGAACTGGTGCTCGCCGGCATGTTCCTGGCCGCGCGCAACATCTGCCAGGCCTGGGCTTTCGCCAAGTCGCAGAGCGGTGACGATCACGCCATCGATCTGGCGGTCGAGAAGGGCAAGAAGAATTTCGTCGGCTTCGAACTACCCGGGCGCACGCTCGGCGTCATCGGCTTGGGCGCCATCGGTGTCGAAGTCGCCAATTCGGCGTTGAGCCTCGGCATGAAAGTGCTGGGTTACGACCCGCAGATCACCGTGCAACGCGCCTGGCAGCTGTCATCCAGCGTCGAGCAGGCGCTGTCGTTGGACGATCTGTTCGTGCGTTCCGACGTCATCTCCGTGCATGTACCGCTCACGCCCGAAACTCGCGGACTCGTCAACGAGGCGCGCCTCAAGCTCATGCGCAAGGATGGCGTGATCCTGAATTTCGCGCGCGCCCCGATCGTCGATGAGAAGGCCATCATCGCCGCGCTCGACGACGCGCGCCTGCAAGGCTACGTCTGCGACTTCCCGACCAATGCGCTCAAGGACCACGCCAAGGTGGTCACGCTGCCGCATCTCGGCGCCTCGACCAACGAAGCCGAAGACAACTGCGCCGTCATGGTGGCCGATACGGTCAAGGACTACCTCGAGAACGGCAACATCAAGAACAGCGTGAACTTCCCGGAAGTCTCGCTGCCACGCGCGCCCAAGACCGCGCGTATCTGCATCGCCAACAGCAACGTGCCTAACATGGTGGGCCAGATTTCGACGGTTCTCGCGGGCGCTTCGCTGAACATCGCCGAGCTGCTCAACAAGTCACGCGGCGAGTACGCCTACACGCTCATCGACACCGATGGGTCGGTGGACAGCACGGTCATCGACAAGGTGCGTGCGATCAGCGGCGTGCTGGCTGCGCGGGTGATATAACTGCCCGCCAGTATGGCGTCGAAAACCAAACGTGGCGCGAAGAGTGCACCCGGGGCCGCGCAACCCGCGGTCCCGGAGTCGCCGCTCGCCTCGCTGCGCGCGGAAATCGACGCCGTGGATGCGCGCATCCATGGCCTGTTGAACGACCGCGCACGGCTTGCACGCCAGGCTGGCATCTCCAAGCATGCCGATGGCCACACCGTCGACTACTACCGTCCCGAACGCGAATCGCAGGTGCTGCGCATGGCTCGCGCACGCAACAAAGGTCCGCTGCGCACCGAGGAAATCCTGCGGTTATTCCGCGAGATCATGTCCGCCTGCCTCGCGCAGGAAGAACCGCTCAAGGTCGGATATCTCGGGCCTGAAGGCACGTTCTCGCAAACCGCCACCCTCAAACATTTCGGCCACTCGGTGCGCGCGCTGGCGCTCTCGTCGGTCAATGAGGTGTTCCACGAAGTCGAAGCAGGGCTCGCCGACTTCGGCGTGGTGCCGGTGGAAAACTCCACGGAAGGGGCGGTCAACCACACGCTCGATACATTGTTAGGTTCGCCGCTGCGCATCTGTGGCGAAGTGGAACTGCGCATTCACCAGTTCCTCATGGGTGGCATGGACTCGCTCGCGAATATCAAGCGCATCTGCAGCCATCCGCAGTCGCTGGCGCAGTGCCGCGGCTGGCTCGACGAACACCTGCCCGACGTGCCGCGCATCCCGATGAGCAGCAACGCCGAAGCGGCACGCCGCGCGCGTGATGAAACCGGCACAGCCGCCATCGCCGGAGAAACCGCCGCCGATGTATACGGCCTCAAGCTGCTGGCCACCGAAATCGAAGACAGCGACGACAACACCACGAGATTTTTCGTGGTGGGCCGCAAGGTGTTCAAACCCAGCGGCGAAGATCGCACCACCATCCTGTGTTCGGCGCTGCACACGGATTCTCCCGGTGCGCTGTTCCGGCTGCTCGAGCCGCTGGCGAAAAACAAGATCAGCATGACGCGCATCGAGTCGCGCCCGTCGCGCCGCAAGAAGTGGGACTACGTGTTCTTCTTCGACATCGAAGGCCATGCCGACGATGCGCACGTGGCGCGAGCGCTCAAGTCACTCAAGAAGCGCGCTTCGTTGTTCCGCGTGCTCGGGTCCTATCCGCGCGCCGTATCCTGAAGAATGGCGACATTCTTCACTTAGGCATCGTCCAGGCCGCCAGCCATTCTTCGCCCGAAGCCTTGGCCTTCATGTCCGTTATGAGCGCCGACTCGATGCCAGGCATGTGCGCACCGCCGTAGAACACGGCGATGCGGCGTTGCTTTTTGAGGGCGAGCACCTCTTTGATTTTGCTCACCACCATGGCGTTGCGTCCGCCGAGAATCGCCGATCCGTCTTTGCCTTCCATGATCGCAGTGATGGACTCCATCTGGTCGAATGTCTTCGCCAGCGCCTTCTTGAATTCCGCCGCCGAATCCCGGCTCATCAGAATGCGAATCAGGCCGAAGGTATCGAGTTCACCCATCGCCGCGGGGTCTATCTGGCCGCTCAACTGCGCCTGCATCGCCCGCGCGAATAGGGTCATCGTCGTTTCCCCGCGTTCCTCCTGCATCTTCTCGAATTCTTCCGCCGTGGCGTCGGCGTGAACCATGTTCTTCTTCGAGTAATCGATGGCGCCGAGCTGGAACGTGAGATTGAGGTACTGCCCCACCGCTTGCTGAATTGAACTGAGCGTCCCGTCGCCCACTTGTTGCCTCTTCTGCTCGTCCGTGAGTGGCGCGCTTAGGGTGAGCCTTTGCGGGTTTCCGACCAATTCGAAAAGTACCGCGTCATACGTATCGAAGCGTTTGTTCAGCTGCTGGTAGTAAGCGTCGTCGGCGATATGCACCACGCCAATGAGATCCACTTTCTTGCCGGAGGGCATCGTGAAAGTCCTGATCGCAGTCTCAAGCCGGACGCTTTTTCCATCCTCCGCAAAGCGGATGTAGTCCGGCAGGTCGCCCGCGTGGGCGAGCTGAAAACCAAGCAAGACGACGATGGACAACCGCGGGAGAAATCCTGCATTCATGCCGAATGCTTCCGGCAAGTGGGCCGCAGTGTCAATCTCGGGCCTGCTAGGATTCGACGCATGTCTCCCTCACTCATGGATCCTGGCCAGTTGGCCGTCGACTGCGTTCGCTCGCTGTCGCCGTACGTGCCCGGCAAGCCGATCGAAGAGCTGCAGCGCGAGCTCGGGCTCACCGACA
>JBDTSV010000146.1:0-38396 GCA_039930985.1 Pseudomonadota bacterium | reverse complement strand
CCGACGACCACCAGGAATCCGAAAGGATTGCGCAGGTGCATGTTCGCGGTGGCGGGCGTCGCGTCGTGTTGACGGCTCGCGAAGAAGCCGAATGCCACCGCTGCGAGCGCGCCGGTCAGCAACACCGGCGCCGCGCTTCGCAGCAGCGCCGGCGCCAGCACGGCCAGGATGGCAATGACGCGTAGATAGGAGACGGCGGTGGCGAGCGCACAGCCGGCGGCGAGCAGACGCGAGCCGCCAGGGTCGGCCGCCGCGGCGCGCGCATTCGCGAACATCACCGCGGTCGAGGACACGAGCCCGCCAATCGCGGATGCCAGCAAGACACCGCGTCGCTCGCCCAGCGATTTCACCGCGACGAAGCCGGCAAAGGACACGGCCGCGAGCGTGATCGCGATGAGCCAGATCAGGCGCGGATTGAGTCCGCCCCAGGGACCCAGCGGTCGGTCCGGCATGATGGGCAGCGCGATGAACGACATGGCCAGCAACACCAGCACGGACTGGAATTCCGCTGCCGTGATACGGCGTACCCACCCGTGCAGCTCTTCGCGGATCACGAGGATGCCAGTGGCGGCCACGGCCGCCGCCGCCGCAACGTGCACGTTACCGAGCGATGCGTACACGCCCAACGTGAAGGTGAGCAGTGCCGCGATCGTCGTGGTCGCCGAATACACCTTCGCGGCGCGATTTTCTTCGCGCTCGAACAGGGCGATGACTGCCGAATAGGCCACGAATGACAGACCGATGAGCAAACTGCCAGCGACGGTGATTCCGCCGCCCTCGCCGGCCGCAATCGCACCGACGATGCCTCCGAGCAGACCCGTGATGGCGAAAGTGCGCACACCCGCCGACCGGCTGCCCGGCTGGGCGTCGCGCGTGCGCCATCCCCGTTCGAGGCCGATCAGCAGGCCGATCCCGAGGGCCAGCGCCAGGCGCGAGATCAGCGCTGCGGTTTCATTACTCATACATATGGAGCTTCGCACCTCCCGGAGCGCACCGAGTACGTATTAACCCGAATGCCCATGGCAGATGCTCCCGATGTGCGCCAGCACCTTGCCGCCTAACAATCTTCATCAATGGACACCTCGAAACTGCAAGACCTGACCGGTGCTCTGCGCCAGCTCATCGCCGATGCGGAGGCCCTGTTGCTCGACGAGGCGGGGGAACACGCCCGCGCCGGACTGCACCGGGCCTGCGATCACCTTCGCGCCGCCGAACGTGAAGTGTCCGCCAAGGCACACGAATTCGACCGGCTGGTGCGCGCCAATCCCTGGCGGGCCATCGCGGCGACGGGGTTGATCGGCTTTCTCCTCGGCCTTCTGGCACGCCGCCGATGAATGCCGCGACTCACGCCGCTTCGCCCGAGCAGGGCCTCGGGTCGTTGCTGGTTTCGATGGCCGGCACCCGACTCGAGCTGGCGGCGCTCGACCTGCAAGCCAATCTCGAACGTACATTCGCCTCGCTCATGGTGAGCTTCGTGGCCGTGGTCATCGCACTCATTGCCTTTGCCTTCATCGGCGTCGCCGTGATCGTCATTTATTGGGATACGCATCGCGTGCTGGCGGCGGTTGCCACCACGGCGGGTTACCTGGCGCTCGCGGTAGTGTTCGGGAGCTACGCGCGAGCGCTGTGGAACTCTCGTCCCGCCGTCTTCGCCGCCGCGCTGCGGCAGCTCGAGCTCGATCGCGAAGCATTGCGAGGTCTGCGATGACCCGCACCGCCTCCAGCCCGAAAACGCGTCGCGAAGAATTGCTCGCGCGCTGTCAGCAGGAACGCAACGAGCTCATCGCCACCACGGCAGTCGCAATAGCCGCCGTGCCGCGCGCGCGCGACATGGCGCGTACGTTTCGCGGTGTTCTGCGCCTGTTGCGGGTGATCGCCCGCGGTATTCAACCGTGATCGCACCACGCACCCGCACCACTTTCGACGAGCTCATGGAACATCGCTGGGGCCGGCGGATCGCCTGTTCCGCGGATGTTCGCATCACCGCTTCGAACGGCGTGAGCGGCACCGGGCGATTTCGCGATGTGAGCAGCAGCGGCGCGTTCATCGAAACTTCGCTTGCGATACCGAATCTCGCGCGCGTCATCGTCGCGATCACCCGCGGCGACAATACGCAGAAAGAAGTTCGCGCCATTCTCGTCAGGCGCGATCAGGACGGCGTCGCGCTCGAGTGGTGCGAAGCGGCCGAAGGGTCCGTTTGCACCGGTCTCGGCTGCGAGTCCCGGTGCGCCGCGTCTCTCAAAGGGGAGGAATCGTGAAAACCGACAAAGAGATGACAGAAGACGTGGAAGCCGAGCTTTGCTGGACCCCTGAAGTCGATGACAGTCATATCAAGGTTGGTGTCGTCGATGGCATCGTCACACTCACGGGATCCGTGCCTGCCTACCGCGACAAGATTCACGCCGAATGCGCCGCCCAGCGTGTCTACGGCGTCACCGCGGTCGCCAATGACATCGAAGTCTCGGCGAACGCGCCGGACCAGCAAACCGATCCGCAGATTGCCCGTCAGGCGGTTGATGCGATTCACGCCGACCTGCCCCAGGCATCTGCCGGCGTGCAGATCGTGGTGCGTGACGGCCACGTCAGTCTGGAAGGCGTCGTCGAATTCGCGTGGCAGCGACAGCGAATCGAAAGCACGGTGAGAAACGTCAAGGGCATCTACGCGTTGAGCAATCTCATCGCGATCCGGCGGGTTCCGCTGGCCCGCGCAACTGACGCATCTCAGGGCGCCGGTACCCGGTAGAACCAGCGCTTCGTGGCTTCGGCCGCCAGGACGTAGGCAACCGGCATGCGTACTAACCCGGATGACAATACGAAGTCACGCAAATTCCCGGGCCGCGGAAGCTCTTTAACCTGTGACCATGCCAATGGACACAGCTGATCCAGATCAGGGAGCCCGGCGCCGGGCCCACACAAGCTAGGCCATGACCTCGATACCGCCTTTCGATGCCGAGCTCCTGCGCCGCTACGACAAGTCCGGGCCGCGCTACACCTCGTATCCCGCCGCGCCGCAGTTCCGCACGGGATTCGGCGAGGCGAACTTTCGCGAAGCCGCGCGCCGCAGCAACACGCAGCTCATTCCGCGCCAGCTGTCCCTGTACGT
The DNA here is from genome assembly GCA_039930985.1 of Pseudomonadota bacterium. Classification (GTDB taxonomy): domain Bacteria; phylum Pseudomonadota; class Gammaproteobacteria; order Steroidobacterales; family Steroidobacteraceae; genus CADEED01. Next base: position 35,293 of record JBDTSV010000146.1, on the reverse strand, counting down.
GCACGTGCCCTACTGCTTCAGCCCCTGCTTCTATTGCGGCTGCAATCGCGTCATCACGCGCGATATGTCGAAGGGCGAACGCTACAGCGAGCGGTTGGTCCGCGAAATCGAGATGGCCGGCCGGCTGTTCGATGGTGATCGCGATGTCGTGCAACTCCACTTCGGCGGCGGCACGCCTAACTTTCTGACTCCCAAGCAGCTCGGCGAACTGGTGGCCTGTATCGGTCGGCACTTTCATTTCGCGCTGCCCGGTGAGCGCGACTTTTCGATCGAGCTCGATCCGCGTTTCGTCGAGGCAGGAGACATCGCGGCGCTGGGCGCCGTCGGATTCAATCGCGCCAGCCTCGGCGTTCAGGATCTGGATCCGGAAGTTCAGCGGGCCGTCAATCGCCTGCAAAGCGCCGAGCGCACTCTCGGCGTGATTGCGGATTGCCGACGCGCCGGATTCCGCTCGGTCAATGTCGACCTGATCTACGGATTGCCCAGGCAGACGCTGGCCGGCTTCGGCCGCACGCTCGACGCCATTCTCGCCGCGCGTCCCGACCGGCTCGCGGTCTACGGCTATGCCCACATGCCCAAACTATTCAAGGCGCAGCGGCAAATCGTGGCGAGCGATCTGCCCGACCCCGAGACCAAGCTTTCACTGCTGCGCCTCGCCATCGATCGCCTCACCGCCGCGGGCTATGAATACATCGGCATGGACCACTTTGCGCTGCCCGAGGACGAGCTGGCGCGTGCGCAGGCGCAGCGCAGCCTGCATCGCAACTTCATGGGGTACACGACCCATGCGGACTGCGATCTTGTCGGGCTCGGCGTGAGTGCGATCAGCCACATTGGCAACACTTTCAGCCAGAATCCGCGCGATCTTTCCGGCTGGGAAATCGCCATCGATCAGGGGCGGCTGCCCGTGTGGCGCGGCATGGAACTCAGCCCCGATGACGAGCTGCGCGCCGAGGTCATTCAATCCCTGATGTGCCACGGCACCGTCGATATCCGCGAGATCGAACATCGCTTTGAAATCGGCTTCACTGAATACTTCGCCGATTCACTCGCGCGGCTCGCGCCGTTGCAAGCCGATGGGCTGGTGACTGTCGGCCCCAAATTGATCAGCGCGACACCGCGGGGGCGGTTGCTCTTGCGTATCATTGCCGCATGCTTCGACCATTACCTCGCGTTACCGGCCGCCACGGAACAGGCGCCCACCTACTCGAAGGTGCTCTGACGAGGTGTAGCGCGTGAGCGGGGCTCGCGCTCGCGACCCCATCGCCGACGACGGCGATGCGTACAAGTTCTGCAGCACCTGCGCGTTCTCGGCGGCGTGCCTGCAGAGCGGCTACGACAAGACGCAGTTGCGCGATCTGCATGTGCTGGTCGAGCACGTCGGTCCGTTCGCCGAAGGCGAGCATCTGTTCCGCGAGGGCGATGCCTTCAACGCCATTGCTGCCGTGCGCGGCGGCACGGTGAAAACCTATGTCACCGACACGGAAGGTCGCGAGCAGGTGCAAGGTTTCTATCTTCCGGGGGAAATCATCGGGCTCAGCGCCATCTCGCAAGCGCGCTATCCCTGCAATGCCATCGCGATGGATCCGGTGACGCTGTGCCGGTTCTCGTTCTCGACCATGGCCGAACTCGCCACGCGAATGCCGGGATTGCAGCAGCAGCTCTTCTTTCTGCTGAGCCAGGACATCGGCAAGGCGACGCTGCTGGCCGGCAACTACACGGCCGACGAGCGCGTCGCCGCCTTTCTCATTTCGATCTCGCAGCGTTATGCGGCTCGAGGCTTCGCGCCGGATCGTTTCCGGCTCACCATGACGCGCACCGACATCGGCAACTATCTGCGTCTGGCGTCGGAGACCGTGAGCCGGGTGTTCCGGCGCTTCCAGGACGAAGGATGGGCGCGCGTCGAACGCCGTGAAATCGAGCTCACCGGCCGCCCGGCGCTCGAATTACTGGCTCGCAACGTGCTGCGTACCTGATCCAGATCAGGGTGACGCGCGGGCCCGCAAGCCACTATGGAGACACTTCTCGAGGAGAGTGTCATGAACGTGGGACGCAGATTGTGGATTGGCCTCGCCGTGCTTCTGGCGGCGTCGTTTTCAGTGTTGTTGTGGGTCGGCAGCGAGATTCATCGCGCCATGCCGCCGATTCCCTCGGCGGTCGTAAGTGAGGGCAAGACTCTCTATTCCCGCGACGACATCCAGAAAGGCCGGCAGGTCTGGCAGTCCATCGGCGGACACCAGTTAGGCTCGATCTGGGGACACGGCAGCTACGTGGCGCCCGACTGGAGCGCCGACTGGCTGCATCGCGAAGCCACGACTTGGCTCGATTTGCTGGCGCGCCGCGAGTTCGGCAGCGACTACGCATCGCTCGGTGGGGAGCAACAGGCGGCGCTTGCCGCGCGACTGCAGCCACGGATTCGTACCAACACCTATGACGCGGCCACGGAGACGATCAGTATTTCCGCCGATCGCGCCGCGGCGATGGCCGGCGTCGCGCAGCACTATATCGCCTTGTTTGGCGACGATCCGGCGCTGCGGCCGCTGCGCAAGGCTTACGCGATGAAGGAAGGCACGGTGATCGACGCCGACAAGCGTCAGGCGCTGACGGCCTTTATCTGGTGGACCGCCTGGTCCGCGGTGACGGAACGGCCCGGCAAGCACATCACCTATACCAACAACTGGCCGTATGAGCCGCTGGTCGGAAATACGCCGCCGGGGCATTTGTTGTTGTGGACGGTGTTCAGCGTGTTGTTCCTGATCGCAGGCATCGCCTTGTTGGGCTGGCATCACGCGCGTCACAAGGACGAGGCTCCCGCGACACTTCCGGACAGCGATCCGTTGGCGATGGTGCGCATCACGCCGTCGATGAAGGCGACCGCCAAGTACTTCTGGCTGGTGATCGCGCTGTTCCTCACGCAGATCCTGCTGGGCGCCATCACCGCGCACTACCAGGTCGAAGGACAGGAGGCCTACGGCTTTGCGCTCTCCAACATCCTGCCGTATTCACTCTCCCGCACCTGGCACACGCAGCTCGCGGTGCTGTGGATTGCCACCGCCTGGCTCGGCATGGGCCTGTACATCGCGCCGGCCATCTCCGGACACGAGCCGAAGTTCCAGAGGTTCGGCGTCAACTTCCTGTTTACCTGCCTGCTGATCATCGTGCTCGGCGCCTTCACCGGCCAGTGGCTGGCCGTCATGCAGAAGTTAGGCCTGGCGCACAACTTCTGGTTCGGTCACCAGGGCTGGGAATACGTCGACATGGGCCGCTTCTGGCAGATTTTCCTGTTCGTGGGCCTGGGGGTCTGGCTCACGCTCGTGGGTCGCGCACTCTGGCCAGCCATCCGCAAAGGCGGCGAGAACAAGTCGATCATCGTGCTGCTATTCCTCTCCACCTGCTGCATCGGCCTCTTCTACGGCGCTGGGCTCATGTGGAGCGAACACACGCACATCTCCATGGTCGAGTACTGGCGCTGGTGGGTGGTGCATCTGTGGGTCGAAGGCTTCTTCGAGGTATTCGCCACCGCGGTTATTGCCTTTCTGTTCACGCGCCTGGGGCTCCTGCGCGTGAGCAGCGCGACCACGGCCGTGCTGTTCGCCACGGTCGCCTTCCTCGCCGGCGGCGTGCTCGGCACCCTGCACCATCTGTACTTCACCGGAACCCCAACCTCGGTGATCGCCCTCGGCGCCAGCTTCTCCGCGCTCGAAGTGGTGCCACTGGCATTCATCGGCTTCGAGGCGTACCACACGTACAAGTTGGGCCATGCCACACCGTGGATGCAGCGTTACCGCTGGCCGATCGTGTTCTTCACGGCGGTGGCGTTCTGGAACGTGGTGGGTGCCGGCCTGTTCGGCTTCCTCATCAATCCGCCGCTGTCGCTCTACTACATGCAGGGATTGAATCTCACGCCGTTGCATGGACACACTGCCTTGTTCGGCGTGTACGGATTCCTCGGCATCGGGCTCATGTTGTTCTGCCTGCGGGGTCTCAAGCCAAACGTGGTGTGGAACGACCGCATTCTCACCACCAGCTTCTGGGCCTTCAATATCGGCCTTAGCCTCATGGCACTGCTGACGCTGCTGCCCATCGGCATCATCCAGCTGAGCGGCGCGCTGGAGCATGGCTACTGGTACGCACGTTCGGCGGATCTCATGCAGAAACCCATCATGCAGTTGCTGGTGTGGATGCGGGTTCCTGGTGACACCATCTTCAGCGTGGGCGCCCTGTCACTGGCCTGGTTTGTGGCACGGCTGTGGATCGCGCCGAAGCCGGCCGAAGTCACACTGCCCGGAGGGACGCAGATCTCGTGATCGAGTTCTATCCGCAAATCAAATGGGCGCACGTCGCCGCGGTCATCGCCAGCGGCGTGCTCTTTTTTGTGCGCGGCCTCGGGGTCAACGCGGGACTCAAGTGGATGATGGCGGCGCCCTTGCGGTACCTGAGCTACAGCATCGATACGGTATTGTTGACCGCAGCCCTGATGCTCGCGACGATCCTGCACCAGGTGCCGTTCGTCGATTCCTGGCTCACGGTCAAGGTTGTCTTGCTGGTCGTGTACGTGGTGCTCGGCAGCTTTGCACTCAAACGCGGACGCACATCCGCGGCGCGATGGACCAGTTTCATCGCCGCACTGGCCACATTCCTTTGCATCGTATCCGTAGCGCGGGCACACCATCCGCTCGGCATCTTCGCGAGGTTCACATGACAACGCGACCACCGCTGGTCTATTCGTGTTCCGGCTGCTCGAGTGCCGCGCAGATGGCCAACCATCTCGCGCTCAGGCTCGATCGCAATGGTGCAGCCGAAATGTCCTGTATCGCCGGGGTGGGCGGGGGCGTGCCGGGGCTCGTGAATACCGCACGCAGTGGGCGGCCGATTCTTGCGCTCGATGGTTGCGTGCTCGCCTGCGCGCGCGCGTGCCTGGCGCGCGAGGGCCTGACGCCGGACAAACATGTCGTGCTCAGCGACCTCGGAGTGAAAAAGCGCAAACACGCGGATTTTGACGCTGCACAGGCCGCGCAGGTGTACGAGAATCACATCCTTGCCGCGGCGCGGTCGCTCGCACCCGAGTCCGCGATCACAGAAGAGAACACTGTCCTTGAACACGCCTGACTTCGGCACGCGAGGCGCGCCCGCTGGGCCGCGCCTCACTCCGTTCGCATACGGTTTTCGCCCCTTCTTTTTCGCTGCGCTGATCTACGCTCCAATCGCTGTCCTCGTGTGGCTCTGGATGCTCGACAGCGGCCGGGCACCGCTGCCTGGCCTGCCGCCGCAGCTCTGGCACGGGCACGAGATGGTGTTCGGTTTCGTGGGTGCGGCGATAGCCGGATTTCTGCTCACCGCCGTGCCGAGCTGGACCGGAGCGCGCGGATTTGCGGGTGCGCCGCTCGTGGCAGTGGTCACGGCGTGGCTGCTCGGCCGCCTCGCCTTCGCATTTGCCGCTCAGGTACCGTACGCGTTGTTGGCAATCACCGAGCTGGCCTTCCTGCCGGTCCTCATCGCGATGCTGGCGCCGCCGCTGCTGCGCGTGCGCAATCGCAACACGCCGCTGCTGCTCGTCCTGGTCGTGTTGTGGGCCTGCGATACGCTGTTCGTCCATGCGCTCGCGCGCGCGGATGCCACACTGGCCTCGACGGCGCTTCGCGCCAGCATCAACGTGGTATTGCTGCTCATCACCGTCATCGGCGGGCGCATCGTCCCGGCATTTACCGGAAACGCACTGCGGGCGGCGGGCGTCGTCGCGCCAATTCGTACCCGGGGCTGGCTCGAAGTGTCGGTGATCACCGCCATGGTGCTCAACGTGGTCGCGGACGCGGTCGCGCTTGCGCCCGTCACAATCGCGACAATCGCCGGCATCGCCGCGCTGGCGCACTTCATCCGGCTCGCAGGCTGGCAGGGTTGGCGCACGCTCGGGGAGCCCATCGTCTGGGTGCTACACCTTGCCTACGCATTCCTGCCGCTCGGACTCGCCCTCAAGGCGGTGTCGCTAGCTACCGGCGCCGCCTGGGCGGGATTCTGGCTGCACTCACTGACCGCCGGCACGATCGGCCTGATGATCGTCGCGGTCATCACGCGCGCGTCGCTCGGGCACACGGGGCGGCCATTGCGAGTGTCAACGTGGATCTCTGGCGCCTATCTGCTACTGGCGGGCGCGGCGATCGTCCGCGTCTTTGGGCCGGCGTTGCTGATGCCTCACTACTCGTGGACGCTATGCATCTCCGGCAGCCTGTGGATCGCGGGATTCGCCATATTGGCGGTCGGATATGCGCCGATTCTCCTGCAGCCACGGGTCGACGGAAAGGCCGGCTGAGCCTTGCGCTCAGGAGCCTTTGTCGGCTTCTTCGCGCAGCGCGTGCATGAAATCCGCATCGAGTTCGGTCAGATTCGACGTACGCGCGCGGATAACGCCGTTGGCATCCAGCAAGACTATTTCGGCCGAGTGGCTGAACACGCCGTTGGGCAGCTCGCGATAGCGGATGTTGAGCGCTGCGGCGATATCGCGAACTTTCGCCGGGTCGGCCCGCGCCACCCGCCACTGCCGTGATTCGATATGGTTGTCGCTGGCGAATTGCCGCAGGGTTTTCGGCGTATCGCGCGCCGGGTCGAAGCTCACCATGAGCCATTGCATGCGCGCGCGCTGCGTCCCGTCGAGCGCTTTCTCCATGCGTCGCATGCTGAAGGCGATTGCCGGGCATACGCCGTCACAGGACGCATAAAACATCGTAACGACGACCGGCTTGCCGCGAAGCGCACCGAGCTCCGCCCGTGAGTCATCCTGCAGCGTCAGTTGCACGGGCAATTGATAAATCGACTCGCCCGGCAGGGGCGCCGCGGCAAAAACCACGCCAATCATCAGCGTGCTTAGGAGAGCGGACATATACGCTTTCATTGACTGTCAGCCGCGCAACGAAACCCCAGATTCGCGGTCGTGTAATTCGCCTCGAGCGAACTCAGCAATGCGATGCGCATGAGCACAGCATAGTTGTCGCGATCGAGCGTGCTCAGCGCACCCTCACCGCAGAAGCGTGCCTTGTCGGCCCCACCCTGCTCACGGCTGTCACTGCTGACGAGCAGCGAGTTGTAGTCGAGTACCCATTCCCAGGTGAGACCGTGCATGTCGAACACGCGGTAAAAGTTGGGTTTTCCACGTCGCACATCGCTCAGTGAATCGGCGGTGGGCCGCGAGTACCACTCGAGGATGCGCTGGCGCCAGGCAGGGTTGCCGCGTGCATCAGCCGAATTCTCATCGGCAGCCGCCACGTACTCCCACTCGTTCCATGACGGCAGACGTGCCCCGCGCGCTTCGCAATACGCCTTGGCGGCGAACCAGCTCACGCGTGTCACAGGTTGCGCGGGGTGCGCCACTGTTCCGAGCGCGGTTGGTGATTGCCACTGTGCAAGATACTGGGTGTCGGCGAAGAGCCGCGCGATGCGATCTCGTCGCCACTGGGGGTGACTTTGCACGAAGCGCAAAAACTGCGCGTTGGTCACCGGCGCGCGATCGAGCCGGAATGCCGGCACGTCAACCGTCGCAACTCCTTTACCCTGCGCGAGCGCCGAGTCGAAGCGACCTGCATCGATCGAAGCCATCGAGGGCGTGCCGCCGACGCCCGTGGTGGCCAATAGCAAGGCGATGCAAGCGGATACCAGGCGGCGCATGGATCAGTGCGCCGCACCCGCGGGCCGGGCCGTGGAGGCACGCGCCTTTGCGACTTCGTCCTTGCTCACGGCATCACCGGAGTTGCCCCAGCTGTTGCGGACGTAGGTGAGGATGTTGGCGATTTCATCGTCGGTGAGCTGGCTCATGGGCGGCATCACGGAGTTGTATTGGATGCCATTCACGGTCACCGGGCCGGTCAGGCCATTGAGCGGAATTCCAATCGAGCGTTGTTTGTCCGCCATGAGATAGTCCGACTTGGCGAGCGGCGGAAACACGTTCGGGATTCCGACGCCGCTGGATTGGTGACAGACGGAACAAGTGCCGGCGAACAAGGCTTCGCCTGCCTTGACCTGATCTGCCTTGGTCAAGGTGCCCGCTGCGCGGGCCGCCGCCGCCACAACGACCGCATCCTGGCTGGCCACCTTGTCACCTAGATAGGCCGCGTCGACCTCTTTACCAGAATAGATGTCCTTGCGATCGGCGCCTTCGGCCTTGAGGATGGCCAGGGCCCCTTTGTTGAAGGCGCGGAAAATGGAATGGTCGACCATGATGTAGCTTCCGGGCACTTCGATCTTGAACTCACCAATCGCCGCACCGCCGGAGGGGATGAGCGTCGTCTGCACGTTCTCCTGAAAGTTGGTGCCACCCTCGAACCAGACCTTGTCGAATATCTCGCCGATCACGTGAAAGCTGGACACGAGATTCGGGCCGCCGTTGCCGACGAACAGCCGGACAGTTTCTCCGGTCTTCGCTGTCAAGGCGCGATCGCCCGTGAGCGAGCCTTCCGCGCCATTGAATAGAACGTAGGTGGGCTGCTCATCGATTGCCTTTTGCATGTCGAAGCTCTGCAACCCTTTCTCGTGGTATTTGCCGACGGTATAGAAATCGCCCTGCATGACGTAGTACTCGTGATCCACCGGCGCCAGCCCTTCCGGCGGCTCGATGAGGATCAGTCCGTACATGCCATTGCCAACGTGCATGCCCACCGGCGCCGTTGCACAGTGGTAGACGTATAAACCGCGATTGAGCGCCTTGAACGTGAACTGCGACTCATGGCCGGGCGCAGTGAAGGAAGACGCCGCGCCGCCGCCCGGACCCGTGACGCCGTGCAGATCGATGTTGTGAGGCATCTTGCTGTCGGGATGGTTGCGCAGGTGGAACTCGACCGTGTCGCCCTGCCGTACGCGGATGAAGCTTCCCGGCACCGTGCCGCCGAAGGTCCAGAAGGTGTATTTCACGCCCGGAGAAATCTCTTTCTCAACCTCGCGCACCTCAAGTTCGACGATGACCTTGGCCGGCTGATGCCTGCCGGTTGCCGGCGGCACCTGCGGAGGCGACGTGAGAACCGCCTTCACAGGCTCTCCCTGCGGCGGACCGAAATCGCCGCGCGCCGAACCACCGGTTCCCTGCGCGATGGCCGCCGCTTTGGAACCGCGGTCAGAGCACGCGGCGACCAGCAGGAGCGACACCAGCGAGGCAACGACTAACAACAGCGCGCGCGTATTCATCGTGACTCCGGAGGGTCATGCAGGGCTGCCGCATGTTAGGCGCGCATGGCAGCTCGAACAATGCCGGGTGGTTAGTGCAGAGGCGCGTCCGTGGTACTACGTATATCAATTCCCGCCGGCGTGTTTGCGAAGATGACCGCGTCGGAAAGAGAGAGGAGCTCGAGAAGTTGTTAGTCGAGTCGGGGCTATACAAGGCAGCGCTGCGAGATCTCACGGGCGGATATTGGCGAGCCCAAAGGTGAGGCGCGAAGTGGCGACGGCACTGACGAGCGAACGAAACTTCGGCGCGACACGCGCCCGTTTACCAGACGCAGGAGCACTTGGCCGATCAATGGCTGAATGCCATCCGCAAGAAGCAAAAAGCCGAAGGGCGGCGCGCACTGATGCGCGCGTCGCCCTTCGGCATGATCGACGGAAACTAAACCGATCGAACCAGCAGTTCGTTAGAACTTGATCCTGACTCCGGCGGTATAGAACCGACCCATGTCGTCGTAGAGGCCCAGCGTGGAATAGAACAAGCCCGGAAGGCCCGATCCAGACGGTGCCAGCGGCGCACGTTCATCCAGAAGGTTGTTGACGGTCAAGAAAGCCTCCAATTTGCCACTGCTGACATCGAACTCCTTGGTGATCGTGGTATCGACAACGTCGTTGGCGTCGAGACTCGCGTCCAGGTAGTTCTGCGTATTGCCGTTGAGAGCATTGTTGCTGCTCATGAGAGTGGTGTTACTCAGCCAGCGGTTTTGCAGCGCGACGCTCCAACTGGCGTTCTTGTATGACACGAACGTGGTCTGCATCCAATGGGGCTGAACCGCCCACGTATAGAACGTCGAAGCCGGCGTGGTGAGCGTCGAATTGACCGGCTGATAGCTGAGCAGGTGGCGCAAAGCGAAGTCGCCGCCCAACATTTCCCAGTTGTAGTCGAGCTGCAGATCGTAGCCCTTGGTCTTCTGCAGCGCCGCATTGACGGGTGCACTGCGGACCTCGGTCGGCATGTTGACGAGCGGATTGAAGTAGTTGGGATCGGACGGGTTGGTGATCGGGCGCACCGCCAAGCCGCAAACCGGCGAGTTGTAGGTAGGCGCGCTGGCCAGGCAGATGGCCTGGACCGAATCGTTCGCATAGCTGAGATTGGTGATCGCCTTTTCCAGTCTGGTCTGCCAGAAGTCGACCGACAAGCTGAAGCGCGGCAGGAAAGTCGGCGTCAACACGAATCCCACGGTCACGGTTTTCGCCTCTTCCGGCGTCAGGAGTGGATTGCCACGCGAAGCAAGCCGCATGCCTTGGGCGCTGCCGCCCGTGAGCCGGTCGTTGTAGCTGGTCGAGGTGACTCCCGACGGCTGGAACAGGTCGTTGAGGTTCGGCGCGCGGATGTCAGACGACAGCGTGCTGCGGAACCGGAGCGAATCGACGACCTGCCAGTTGAGTCCAATCTTCCAGGAGTCGACCGCATCGAAGGTCGAATACTTCGTCCAGCGATACGCCAGGTTGGTCGAGAGATCCTGGAATCCCGTCACCTCTTTGAGCAGCGGGACGTTTAATTCCAGCGCGCCTTCATAGACGTGGTTCTTGGCATCGACCGGAGCGACGGTGTTCTGCACCCAGCGCAGCGGCGCGGCGCCACCGGCCGCCAGACACATGCGCAGGCCCGTGCAGTTGACGAAGTCGGAGGGCAGGAAGTCGCTTTCCAACACGTACGTGGACCAGCGCGCGTCGACCGACAGGTTGCCGGTGATTTCGCCCGCGGGGAGACCCAAGCCCCAAAGACCGCCGCCAATGGAGGCGCCGAGATTGTCCATGTCCTGCGTGAGGAGCCACGAAGTATTCACTCGAAGGTAGTCATAGGCCGCCGCCGAAATGCCACCTGGAGCCGTGATGTTCGAGGGCACGCAGCCGGGATAAAGGGCCGCAAACTGCGGCTGTGTCGAGACCCAGCACTTGATGGTGCCAGCGTCCATGACCGCATCCAGCGAGGCCAGATATTTGGCGTTGTCGGTGTTGTTGGGATTGGTGACCGTGAGCTCGCTGGTGCTGCGGTTGTAGAACGCTTCCCAGGTGAAACCGCCCAGCTCTCCGGTGATGCCGGTCTCCGCATTCCACTGCTTCTGATCGCCCAACGTGCGATAGAGCCGGTTCGGGCCACCACCGCTGCCATCGGCGGGTTGCCCGTCGATGACATTCATATAGCGCGGCAAAGCGAAGATGGGCACGTTCGCCGGCGGTGGCGGCGTGCTACCGGTTTGCGGCGAGGTCGGCGGCACGGCCGGCAGACAACGCCAACCAGTTGCGGCGGGAGTTCCGCAGACGATGCCCGCACCCAATTGCCCCTGCGCGGATGCATTCAGGTAAGGATTGTTGGCGAACAGCGTGTTGGGGCGGCCGTTGTTGGGGCTAACTACCCACTGGATCCAGTCGGAGGCGTTTTCGGCTTCCGCCCAGGATCCCTGCACGTACCAGTTGGCGCTCTCGCCCACATCCAGGCTGAAGCGCGCGAAGACATCCTTCGAGTCCAGTTCGGAACGGAAGGTGCCGTACTTGATGTAATCGCCATCACCGCCTATTTCAACGCCACCGCTGGCGCTCGGCGTGCCGTGAACCATCGGGATCAGAGCGCCCGCTGGAGTGAAGGTGTAGTCGTTGCGACCGCACGCCGTGCCGCACTGCACGTTGCCGATGGGGCCACTGTTGAACACGCGCGCAAACGGAGTGAATTCAAAGGGCCTGCCGCCGGGGCTGGTCGTGGGCCGGCCGTTACCAGTTTGCAACCATCGTTGGCCGTCTTTGCCACCGGGACGTGCGCTGATGGGGATCATGTCCTGATGCCGCATCCGGGCAGCCACCTCGAAATGACCGCGATCGCTGAACAGGGAAGTACCCCAAGCAGCGCCCAGCTGGTACTCGTCGCCATCGCTGTACTTCGACATGCCGTAGTCGGTCTTCAGCGAAAACCCGGTGAAATTCTTGTCCAGCATGTAGTTGACTACGCCGGCGACGGCATCCGAGCCGTAGACCGCCGAGGCGCCACCGGTGACGATGTCGACATTCTTCACCAGCATCTGCGGCATGACGTCGATGTTGACGGAGCCGTCCTGGTTACTAGGCGCAAGGCGATGCCCATCCAGCAGCACCAGTGTTCGCGACGCGCCGAAGTTGCGCAGCGACAGGGTGTTGCCGCCGTTGTTGGTGCTGCCGTTGCCCTGGTTGCGCGGTGTGCGACCGCCCATGATGCTAGGCAGCTTGTTCAGCGCGTCGGCCGTGTCGCTCGGCGTGGTGACGGCGAGATCGCTGACGTTGACCGAAGTGATCGGAGTGGGCGACTTGAGAACATCCGTGATCGTGCGCGAGCCAGTCACCGTGATGACGCCCATATCTTCGACGGCGTTTGGATCATCGCCTTGTGGTGGCGGTGCGGCGTCCTGTGCGGAAGCCGAATTGGCGGCGAGAGCCGCGGCGACGCCAAGCGCGATCAAAGACGTGCGAAAAAATGCCGGTGAATTCATAACAGCCCCCCAATCGACTATGGGGCAGCGGAAAGCGCCCCTAATAGTGACTTAGCGATAACGCTATCAGCATACTTTTATTAGAGCAACCCACTTTCCGGAATGGCATCGACTAATGTGCATTCGCATATCGAAAGATAGGTGACGGATCGCAGGTCCCTGGCACGACTGGTTTCGCAAACTGTGAGCCACTAGCGGGACAACTCCGGAATCGCATCGCTTTCAGCTACTTGCACCTACGCCTCGATTCCGTCAGAACATCGCCTGTGAACCCAAGGAATCGCTCGTGAAGAAATGTAGCGCCGCGTCGATCATCGGTCTATCCGTAGTGTTCGCGTCGCCGGCTTTCAGCCAGTCTGTCGACGCACGGGTCGTCGTCGAAGCGGGCCAGCCTGGCCCTGCGATCGATCGCAACATCTACGGCCAGTTCGTCGAGCACCTGGGCCGCGGGGTGTACGAGGGAATCTGGGTCGGTGAAGATTCGAAAATTCCCAACGTGCGCGGAATTCGCAGCGATGTCGTCGACGCTCTGCGCAAGATTCACGTACCGCTGGTGCGGTGGCCCGGCGGCTGCTTCGCCGAGCTTTACCACTGGCGAGATGCCATAGGCCCGCGCGCCGGTCGGCCTTCCGGCGTGAACACCGCGTGGGGCGATGAACCCGAAACGAATCAGTTCGGTTCGCACGAATTCATGGACTTTCTCGAGCAGATTGGCGCCCAGGCGTTTCTTTCGGTGAATCTCGCCAGCGGGTCACCGGCAGAAGCGCAGACCTGGTTGCAGTATCTGACGGGCCCGGCGACCTCGGGGCCGGGCCAGGAGCGCGCGCGCAACGGTCATCCGGCGCCATACAAGGTTCCGTTCATTGGCATCGGCAACGAAACCTGGGGATGCGGCGGCAACATGACCGCCGAGTACTACTCAAACCTCTATCGTCAGTACGTCAGTGTTCTCAAACCGTACGGGACTTTGATTGCGTCCGACGCCAACTCTGACGACTACGCCTGGACGGAGACACTGCTGCAGCACGCGTTGTACAGACACCCGCAGTCGATGCCGACGACGCTTGCCTATATAGGCAAAACCCCGCAGATCAGCATGATCTCGGTGCACTTCTATACCTTCGCGGGTAACGACTGGGGCAAGAAAAGTCCGGCTACGGGGTTCAATGAAACGGATTGGGCACGCGCCATGGAGCGCACCTGGAAGACGGACGAGATGATCGCGCGTCACAGCGCCCTGCTCGACCGCTTTGACCCCCAGGGCCACGTCGGCATTTCATTCAGCGAGTGGGGCACCTGGTGGGCGACCGAAAAAGACCGGCCCTCGAATCTCTACCAGATCGCCACGCTGCGCGACGCCGTCATCGCCGGTCTCACGCTCAACATCTTTCAAAATCACGCCGCGCGGGTACGGATGGCCAATATCGCGCAGATGGTCAACGTGCTTCAGTCGATGATCCTCACGCGCGGCGAGAAAATGATCGTCACGCCGACCTATCACGTATTCGATCTGTACCAGGGCCACCAGGGCGCGATGCTCCTGCCCACGCAGGTGAGCGCTCCTGAATACCTGTCGGGTGACGTTCGCGTGCCATCGGTCAGCGTCTCGGCATCGCGCGCCGATGGTGGAGTCATCACGGTCTCGCTGGTCAACCTGAATCCAAAGGACGCAGCACAGGTGCGAATCGAGGTGCGAGGCCGCGCGGTGCGGCAGGCATCCGGACGCGTCATCACCGCGGCCGCGCTCGACGCGCGCCCGGATTTCGATCGGCCGGATCCGCTGGCGCCGAAGAACCTGGCGGGGATTTCAGTGCGCGCCTCGCGCGTCTATCTCACCGCGCCGGCCAAATCCGTGGTGGTGCTCGAGCTGCGTTGACGGTCCGCGACGCGCGCGACGGCGCGCGTGGGCTCATTCAAGCGTCTTGGGAAAAGAAAGGGGGATGTCAACGCGAATTGACATCCCCCTTCGGGAATATCAACCCGGTTGACACTCCCTCCGTCGTTGCCGCCCACAGAGGGGACTTAAGGCGGAAACGAACTCCGGCAGCCAACCTGGGCCCATCGATGCGGGCTGCAAGCCGCAGAATTCAGGTGTTGCGTGTTAACGCTACCACTCGACTTTTATGATCGCAATAAAGTTGGCGAAATGGAATCGACGAATACACTTTTGGGTATCGTCAGAGGCCGCCGTTCGAATCGTTCTGTGATGGGCGGCATTGGATTAAGCTTGAGCGGGCATCAAGGCCGGCTCGGGCGGTCGATAGTTAGTTACCCGAGGGGGATACCTAAAATCCGGACCAATACCCGGTGACGGCCGACCGCCGCACCAGGCTCCAACTTTTGTTGCCCCAAGCGGCGCGACCTCGATCGTCCGGTCGACGCGGCCCTCGAAGCCTGACCACAGCGGAGAATTAGCATGCTCAAGAGAGCCATCCTGTCCATCGCCTTCATGGGTACTGTTTGCAACGCACAGGCGCCCAGCGACTTTCAATCGGCGAGCTCGAACGTCTGGGGCGCCGAGTACCCCCGCGTCGATTCAAGCGGACGCGTACAGATTCGGATCAAGGCTCCCGATGCTGTGAAGGTGAAACTGAATTTCTGGAGCGGGCCGAAAGTCGAAATGGAAAAGCAGGCTGACGGCTTCTGGACTTTCACGACGACGGCGCTCGTGCCGGGACTGCATTACTACGTCGTGAACGTCGACGGCGCCGATCTGAGCGACCCCGGCAGCACCGCATATTTCGGCGGCTCGCGCTACGTGAGCGCCGTGGAAGTGCCCGAGCCCGGCACGACCTTTTATTCGATTCAAGGCGTCCCGCACGGCCAGGTCCGCGACGTGTGGTACGAGTCCAAAGTGACCGGGAGCTGGCGCCATGCGCTGGTCTATCTACCGCCGGGCTACGATGCGCAGACCAAGCGGCGCTATCCTGTGCTGTACCTGCAGCACGGCGGCGGGGAAGACGAAACCGGCTGGATTCGCCAGGGACGCGCCAACTTCATTCTCGACAATCTCATCTCGGCAGGTACCGCCAAACCGATGATCGTGGTCATGGCCTATGGGTACGCGCGCCGCGCGGGTGTCGCGCCAGTCGCCGTCACTCCGGGAAACTCTCCCGAGGCCGCGCGCGCTCGCGATGAAATGGCCAAGGCGTTCGCGGACGACATCACCCAGGTGCTCATCCCGTTCGTCGACAAGACCTACCGGACGCTCGCGGATCGCGACAATCGCGCCATGGCGGGACTGTCGATGGGCGGGTTCCAGACTTTCCACATCACGCTCAACAATCTGGATCTGTTCTCGCATATCGGTGGCTTCAGCGGCGCCGGCGGAATGATGGACGACGGCAAGATGAATCCGAAGACCGATTTCAACGGCGCCTTCGCCGACCCGGCCGCCTTTGCGAAGCGAGTGCACCTTTTATGGCTGGGCATTGGCACGGCCGAGAATGAAGGATTTCTCGCTCGCATCCGCGGCCTGCACGCCGCGCTCGACGAAGCGGGCATCAAACACGTCTACTGGGAATCGCCGGGAACCGATCATGAATGGCAGACGTGGCGGCGTGACCTCAAGGATTTTGCTCCGCGGCTATTCCGCAAGTAGGAGAGCGCCATGCGCAAACTACTGCTTACCAGCATGGCGGCATTCGCCGCCATGCTCTCAGTGCCGCTCGCGGCGCAGGTCCAGACCGAAGTTCCGCCCGCGGTCGCGGGCGCCAAACCGGTCGCGGTCGAACGCGTCAAGGTTCACGGGGCCTCGCTCGAAGGAAATCTGGAACAGGACGCCGTCGATCGAGATGTCATTGTCTATCTACCTCCCGGTTACCAGAAGCAGAAGCGGCTCCGTTATCCGGTCGTATACGCGCTGCACGGCTATTGGATAGGAGCCGAACAGTGGTCGGGCGAGATTCATTTGCCGCAGACCATCGAGGGGGCTTTCGCGCAGGGCGCGAGAGAAATGATCGTCGTGCTGCCGGACTCCAAGACATTGCACAACGGCTCGATGTATTCGAGTTCGGTGACGACTGGCGATTTCGAGAATTTCATCGCCCACGATGTCGTCGCCTATGTCGATGCGCACTATCGGACGCTGGCCGATCGACGCAGCCGTGGTCTCGTCGGTCACTCTATGGGAGGCTACGGCGCGACGCGCATCGGCATGAAGCATGCGGATGTGTTTGGCGCCCTCTACATCATGAGCCCATGCTGTCTCGCGCCACGCGCGGCACCACCTGGCGGAACCGATATCGAAAAGTTGGTGAGTGCCGCGAAGTCACGCGAAGACTTCGGCAGCCTGCCGTTCATGGCGCGAGCGACTCTCGCGACCGCCGCGGCGTGGTCTCCGAACCCCAACAATCCACCGTGGTACTTCGACCTGCCGACCAAGGACGGCCAACCGGTACCCGAGGTGCTGGCCCGATGGACTGCGAATGCGCCGCTGGCATTCATCGATCAATACGTGGGCAATCTGCGGCGTTATCGAGCCATTTCACTGGATGTGGGCGACCAGGACGGGCTGCGCGTCGATACCGCAAGACTGCACGCCATCCTCGATGGGTACCGCATCGCCAATAGCTTCGAAGAGTACTCCGGCACGCATACGAGCCGAGTCGCCGACCGTTTCCAGAATCACGTGCTGCCGTTTTTCGGCAAGGCCTTGTGCTTCGACAGCAAATGTAATCCATAAGGGCGCCGGGAAAATGAAGGACCACGACCGCGGTTTCTCACGACGCGCTTTTCTCGGCGCGAGTGTGTGTTCTCCGCTATTGGCGTCGCCGGGCATGGCCGTGGCCATTCAGACCTCGGCGGAATGTTTGCGCTACCGACGGCCAGCGAGTCGTTGGGAGGAAGCTTTACCGCTCGGAAACGGTCGCCTCGGAGCGATGGTATTCGGACGTGTCGCCCAGGAACGCTTGCAGCTCAACGAGGACACTTTATGGGCTGGCGGACCCTACACGCCTGACAATCCCGACGCGCTTGCGGCAATACCGCAGGTTCGAAAACTCATCGACGCCGGCGAATACAAGGCCGCCGCCGAACTCGCCAGCGCGAAGGTCATGGCAAAGCCGTTGCAGCAGATGCCGTATGGAACGCTCGGCGACATCCTGCTCGACTTTGCCGATGCGGTGATTCCAGACGCATATGAGCGATCGCTCGATCTCGATACGGCCGTCGCCAAGACAACCTACCGAACGAAGGCGGGCCACTTCGTCAGGGAGGCATTCGTATCGGCGCCCCACCAGGTCATCGTGATGCGCATAGGTGCGCTCGAGGGCACGATCGATTTCGGGTTGGTACACCGCGGCCCACGCGCGGTCAGATATTCGCCGGCGAACTACCAGGGTTCGGCCACCGCGCTGGTCAAAGACGAATCCGTGGACTGGCTGACGCGCGAGGACGTCGAGGCGCGCGCCGGCCTGACACTCGGGCCCGATGGCGAAGGTTGTTTGCTGGTGCGCGGGCGTAACGAGACGGCTTCCGGAATTGCGGCGGGCCTTTCCTATGCACTACGCATCCAGGTGCTGGCGGATGGCAAGGTCGAAAACACCGCAGCCGGCGTCACTGTCCACGGCGCACGGGAGGCCGTCATCCTGATCGCCGCTGCAACCAGTTTCGTCAGTTTTCAGGACGTAAGCGGTGACCCGGTGTCGGCGGTCAGGAAAGTCGGTGCTGACGCTCGCGCCACGAACTTCGAGCAATTGAAACGGGCGCACATCCGCGCCTATCAGAAGCTCTACCGAACCGTATCCTTGCAATTGCGAAGCGAGTCGCCAGCGGCGGAATCGATGGCTGGCAAAACCACTGACGTGCGCATTGCCGCGGCTGAGACCTCGGACGATCCCGCACTCGCCGCACTCTACTTTCAATATTCTCGTTACCTGCTGATCTCATCGTCTCGTCCGGGATCTCAACCCGCCAATCTTCAGGGCATCTGGAACCAGGGAACCTCTCCGCCGTGGGGAAGCAAGTACACGATCAACATCAATACGGAGATGAACTACTGGTTCGCCGATCCCGCAGGACTGGCGTCGTGTTTCGAACCGCTGGTCCGTCTGATCGAAGATCTGTCGATTTCGGGGTCGAAGACCGCGCGCACCCTGTACGGCGCGCGTGGCTGGGTCGCACACCACAATACGGATCTGTGGCGCGCAACCGCGCCCATCGACGGACCGCTTTGGGGACTGTGGCCCTGCGGGGGCGCGTGGTTGTGCAACGCGCTGTGGGACCACTATGACTATTCGCGCGACAGCGAGACCCTGCGTCGCATCTATCCACTGCTGCGCGGCGCATCTTTGTTCTTCCTCGACACACTCGTCGAGGATCCCGAAGGTCGCGGCCTCGTGACTTCACCTTCGCTTTCGCCCGAGAACGCGCATCCCTTTGGTTCGTCGTTGTGCGCGGGCCCAGCCATGGACCGGCAAATCCTGCGCGACCTCTTTGCGCACACGGTCGAAGCCGGCACTCTGCTGGCGCAGGACCGCGACCTCCTTTCGCAATTCGCCGCGACTGCCTTGCGCCTTCCAAAAGATCGGATCGGCGCGCAAGGTCAGCTGCAGGAATGGCTCGCCGACTGGGATGCGCGCGCCCCAGAGCAGCAACACCGCCATGTATCGCACCTCTACGGCGTATTCCCGAGCAGCCAGATCAATGTGAAAAACACGCCGGACCTGATCGCAGCAGCAAAGGTCAGCCTGCGAACCCGTGGCGACCTGGCGACAGGTTGGGGCACGGCGTGGCGGCTTTGTCTTTGGGCGCGCATGGGGGAAGCGGAGCATGCGCACTCGATCCTGAAATCGTTGCTCGGCCCGCAACGCACGTACCCGAACATGTTTGACGCTCATCCACCCTTCCAGATCGACGGCAATTTTGGCGGCGCCGCTGGTGTCCTCGAAATGCTGATCCAGTCCTGGGGCGATGAGATTCGGCTGCTGCCGGCACTGCCCGCGGCGTGGCCGAGCGGCGAAGCGCGCGGCCTCCGCGCACGGGGTGGCATCAGCGTGACCATGGATTGGCGCGCGGGTCGATTGCGGCGAGTGAGTCTCGCCGGGCCCGCCCGTTCCAGCGTCAAACTACTCCACGGTGGAATTGCAACGACGATCAAGCTGGACTCGCGTGGCCAATATCGACAGGTGTTGTGAAACTAGCCCGCTTCGCTGGCGCAGATCGCAGCTCGTCGCTCCCTGCCGAGAAAACAATGCACCGTCGTGAAAGAAGCGCAGCCAACCGGCAAATGTTCGCAGGATCCATACGCTGGTTGGTCTGCGCCTTCTGCTGCGTCATTGGTCGAACCGCCGCGGCATCGGACGCGCGACTTCCCGACGGCACGGAATTCGTCTTCTGGGAACAGTCACTGACGTTCTCGAAAACCTACTACGTGGATGGCAGCCTGTCCGTGAGCACCGACCAGGGCCCAGGTACACGCCAACGCCCCTTTCGCACCATCGGCAAAGCCGCGGAAGTGCTGAAGCCCGGCGAACGCGTGGTGATCGCGGCTGGCGTCTATCGAGAATGTATTCGCCCGGCCCGAGGTGGGTCGGGTCCTGACAAGATGATCAGCTACGAAGCCGCGCCTGGAGCGGCCGTCTACGTGAAGGCATCGGAAGTTCTTCGGGATGGTTGGCAGCCCAGCAGCGGCGACCTGCGCGACGGCGGGAAAACCCAGCTGCACATCTGGAAGCACGAACTTTCCGGCTCGATGTTTCCCGACGCATACCATCCGTTCGCCTTGGCCAATGTGCCCGGTGACTGGTCGTGGCTCGATACTAAAAGAGTCGACATGGGGCCCTACTTCCGCCGGCGCGGCTTGGTTTTCGTCGATGGAAAGCCGCTCGAACCTGTCGAGCAATATCGAGAACTCGGCAATACGCCATTGCAGCGGCCGGCCCCATCGCCAGACCAGCCTGCCCCGCGCAACGGCCTGCCATCACGCACGCGCGGCGCATCGATCATGCAGGAAATCGGCGGCTCGCCCGACGGCAGATTCTGGGTGGAACCTCGGGGAACGGTGATCCACATCCGCGTGCCCACCGGAGAGCTAACAAAGTCCGTCGTGGAAATCACCGCGCGCGAACAAGCGTTCGCGCCACAACTCACCGGTCTAGGCTACATCCGCATCAAAGGTATTACATTTCAGCATGCCGGCAATGGCTTCCCGCCGCCGCAGCACGGCCTGGTATCAACCAATGGCGGTCACCATTGGATCATCGAGCGCAACACGATCGAATGGGCCAATGGCATGGGGCTCGACATCGGCGGTCAGGATTGGAACTCGGCGCGCACGCCTCAGGCTGGCGACTCCCATATCGTCCGCGGCAATACCATTCGTCACATCGGCGTCGAAGGCTTAGGGGGCATGGGGACGCACAACACTCTAATAGAAGACAACCTCATCGAATGGGTCGGCTGGCAGGATGCCGAGCGGGCCTGGGAGGCGGCGGGCGTCAAGTTTCATTTCGCCCGCAATCTGCTCTTCCGGCGCAATGTCGTGCGCCACATCCGCCATGCCAATGCGCTTTGGCTGGACAGCGGAAATTCCAACAGCCGCATCACCGCCAACGTGTTCGCCGACATCCTCACGGTCAGTGCGGGCGTCCACATGGACATGAATCGCGCGGAGAACCAGATCGACAACAACATCATCTGGAACGTACGCAATGCCGAGCCAGGCACGCCCGGTCAACGCGGCGCCGCCGGTTCCGGAGTTTTTCTGAATGCTTCGGAGCGGCAGACCGTCGCCCAGAATCTGATCGGCAACTGCGACAACGTCGGCGTCTTCCCGGTACTGCGCGACGATCGGAATGGCAGCGGCAACGGCCGCGATCACCGGATCCACAACAACATTTTCGCGCGCTGCGCGAATGGCGGAATCGTTTTCCTCGACGATCAGAACGAGGCCGACGGGAACATTTACGCGGCGATGCCCGAAAGATTTGGCGGCTACTTCACCGCCGGTGCGCTGCAGTGGCTTGACCTGAGGGCCTGGCGCTCGCATGGGTGGGACGAGCGTGGCGCGGTCGTGGATCTTGAATTCCAGTTCGACCCGGACCGACTGGAGCTGACGACAAAAAGCCAAATGAAGTTGCAGGATGAACCCGTCTTCAATCACATCGACAGCGACCTGTTTGGCCAAACTACCGGCGAGACGAGACCGCCTGGCCCATTTACGAAGCTGGATGCGGCAGGCGTCCGGTCAGCCGATCCCCGCCGGTGATCCAGCTTCACCCGGCTTCGGCGGCACAATATTTTCGCAACACCGCCTCGTGTGAAGGCAGCGTGTCGGCGAATTCGTTCATCGCCCGACGCAGCAATGCGAGTTTCGGTTCTATTTCGGCTGCCGGCACGGAAGCGATCGCAGGATCGACGGTCCGCGGAATCACATTCTGTCCGAGCATGACCGCGACCCAGCTCGCATTGGGAAATAGCTCGCCCTCATTGCGCAGGAAACGTCCGCCGGCGCGAAACAACGCAACCCTTCGCTCGAGCGTCTCCGGGACGACCATGTTGCGGCAGTGACGCCAGAACGGCTCGTCGCGCTCGTTGGCGTAATAATGAAGAATGAGAAGATCCCGCACCTGCTCGAAATCCCTTTGCATCCAGCGGTTGTATTCATCGCGCAGAATCGGCGGCTGTGACGCGTCGGGAAACAGCGCGATGAACCGGCTGATGCCCTGCCGGATGAGGTAGAGCGAGGTCGATTCCAGCGGCTCGAGGAAGCCTGACGAAAGACCGATCGCCACGCAGTTCTTCTCCCAGAACTTCTGCCGATGGCCGGTGGCAAACTTGATGAGCCGCGGTGCTCCCATGATCTCGCCATCGAGGCCACCGGTCAGAGAGGACGTGGCCTCGTCCTCGCTCATGAACTCGCTGCAGTAGATATGTCCATTGCCCGTGCGCTGCTGCGTCGGGATGTTCCATTGCCACCCGGCCGGTTTGGCGGTGGACCGCGTGTAGGGTCGCGGTGGACCGTCGTGCTTGCACGCGACCGCGAGCGCGCGATCGCAGGGCAGCCAGTGACGCCAATCTACCCAGGGCACTTCGAGCGAGTTCATCAACAGCGATCTGAAGCCGGTGCAATCGAAGAAGAAGTCTCCTGACACGGTCTGACCGTTGGTCAGGCGCACGCCGGTCAGATCGCCCGATTCAGGCTGACGCAGTACTTCGCACACCTTGCCTTCGACACGCTTTACTCCGCGCTTTTCCGCGTAGCGGCGCAGGAAGCCTGCATAGAGCGCGGCGTCGAAATGATAGGCGTAGCGTAGATAGGAGGCGGGCTCGCCAGCCACGCGCGTATCCGGAAAACCGAACTTGTTCTTCCGGGCGACGATCTCGGTCAGACAATAGTCGCCGATCGGGTACTCATGCCCGTGGGCACGGCAGCTCAACCAGTGCTGATGAAAATCAACGCCATCGATGTCGACGCCGTGAAAACCAAAGGGATGGAAGTAGCGCGATCCATTGCGCGACCAATCGACGAATTCGATGCCCAGCTTGAACGTGGCCTGGGTTGCACGCATCAGTTCCGCTTCGACGATGCCGAGGAAGAGGTTGAACTGCAGCATGTCGGGGATGGTGGCTTCCCCCACTCCGATGATGCCGATCTCGTCGGACTCGACCAGCGTCAACGACACTTCGCCTGGCCGCAGGAGTTTCGAAAGCGCAGCGGCGGTCATCCATCCGGCGGCGCCGCCGCCCACGATCACAATCTGCTTCAACGTCCCCGGCATGAATCAAAGTATGCGCGTCGTCGGAAAAGAAAGTCCGCCCCGCTTTGCAGCGGGGCGGACGAACGCGGAGGACTCGATCAGAAATTCATTCGCACCGCCAGGGTGACCTGACGTCCAACTGGATTGGCGGTGTAGTTGTCGTAACCCCACGCGCCACCCATGAACCCGCCCTGATTGCCGTTGAAGAAAGACGGGTCTTCATCGGTCAGGTTGCGGACATCGAGCGACACACTCATGTCGTCGAATGTCTGCCCGAGCGCAAGCTTGTACGCCACGTGCAGGTCGAACGTGTTCGTGGCATCGACCGTGTCACCGCCACCATTGGGATTGCCATTGGCGTCCCGGGTGAGCGGAGCGAAAGTGCTTCCACCCCAGTTCTTGTAGCTGCCGATGTGGTTCCAGAAGAGATCGGCGGCGAGCTTGCCTACCTCGACTCCGGCACTGGTCCGTGCCTTGAACTGAATCGACGGGAACACGCCGTTGAAGCCAGACGAATTGAGTACCGAGAACTCGGGATTGGCTCCGAAGTGCTGATCGTACTTCGTGAAATACGTCCCGCTGGTGCCAAACCGGGCACTGACCTTGTCGCCCAGGTGGAACGCGTAGTCGAACTGCGCGTCGATGCCCTCGATGGTCAGATTCAGCCAGTTACGCGCGCTCTGGTCGATGAGGTAGTAGACCGTCGGCGGAATCGATCCGGAGATGGTCGCACCATTGGCAACGTTGGCGAACTGCAGAATCTGCGCCTGCGTGCAGCCCGTCGGGCAAAGCGTGAGCAGAGGAGACCCCGAGGCCGTGATCGACGCCGGCGAAGGTGAGTTGACGCCGCCGGTGAAGACATTGTGGAAGAACGTCACGTCGCTGCGGAAGCCCTCGAGCCAACTCGGCGCGAAGTCGATGCCGAACGAATAGCTCTTACCAAACTGCGGTCCCATCCCGGAGAACGCGCCACCGAGCTGGCGGCGCATCGCCGCGCCGTTCTGCCCGATGGTGCAGGACACCGACGTCGAGGTGCAGGGGTTGTTGGTGTTGGCCACCACCGCGCCCGGCACGTTCACGACCTGGGGATAGAGCGCGACCGGAACGTTCAGCGTTCCCGTGCCACCCACGCTTCCCGACGCGTAGAGGAATCCCTGGGTGGGATCACCCATGACCGCGATCGGCGGCGCCACGAACGACTTGGCGAAGTTGCCGCGGACACGAAATCCCTTCGTGATGTTCCAGTTGATGCCGTACTTGGGGTTGGTGGTGTCACCCACGTCCGAGAAATCGTCGTAGCGAGCCGCGAGACTCAAGTCGATCTGATACAGCCCGGGGATGCTCATATCCGGCGAAACCAGCGGAATCGCCGCTTCGGCAAAGGCCGAGACGATTTTTCGATCGTAGTTGAACACGCGATAACCCGAGCCGGTCGTGGTTGGACCGGTGTTGTTGCCGCCGCTCAGTTTGAACTGCTGCTCCTGCCACATGTGCTCGCCACCCACGGCGATCTTCACCGGGCCCGCGGGCAGCTCGAAGACTTCGCCCTGCACCACGGCGCGCACCTGGTTAAAGGTGTTGTAGTTGTTGTTCTGGGTGTTGGAGGTATAGAGCGAATTCACTACGAGCGGATTGGTGCGGTTCGCGGCACCCGCGTTCCACACGTCGAGCGCGTTGCCCGAGGTCAGCGGCAGCTGTAGCACCACGACGTTCTGGCCTGGGACACTCGACGCTGTCGTGCTGCCGCCGGATTGCGTGGTGCCGTTCAGCGCGAGCGTGGCGCAGGCAGCGCAGAACTGCTTGAAGCCGTCGAGCGCGGAGCGGTTCCAGCCAATCGAGTCGGCGACGGTCAGCGACCACTTCTCGTTGAGTTTGTAGTCGAGGACGAAGTTGCCGTAGATGACATCTTGTTGCGACTCGGTGTTTCCGTAGTTGCCGTCATCGCGTACTGCCAGCCAGTTGATGATCTCGGTGGTCGCGGCCGTTGCGCCGGCAGGCGCCGTAAAGAACGGGTTCTGCTGCCCGGTGGCACCAGCGCCCGTGCCGAACACGGTCGCGTTGTTGAGCTGGCCGGGTCCGGATTCGGCGTGCGTCTGGTTGCGGTTGTAGACCAGAGAACCGGACAACGAGAGGTTGTCCGAGAAATCGTTCACCACGCGCAGCATCGCGTTGGCACGGTACTGCGATGGGATAAACGAGTTGTAGACCGACAGATTGCACACGCCGTTGAGCGCGGCATTGTTCGCCACCGAGGTGGTGGCGCCCGGAGTCAGGAAGATCTGGCCGCCGCCCGGCGCTGTTCCGCTGCTGACGCCGGTCACGCGAATGGTCGCGGGCTCGCAGGTGAAGCCGTTGGTGTTCGAACCGCCCTGGTCGCGATAGTCGCCCTTGGACGCCCAATCGCGATCCTTTACAAACAGCTCCGACGCCTTGCTGTAGCTGGCGGCCACGTAGACGCCGCCGGTCTCCCAGTCGTTACCCCAGATGCCGTTCAGATCCCAGTTGTCGTAACTGTCGGCAGTGGCGTACGAGGTATTGAGCTGCAGACCTTTAAAGGTCCGCCGCGTGATGAAGTTGACGACACCGGCCACGGCGTCAGAGCCGTACACCGAGGATGCGCCGTCTGCCAGTACGTCGATGCGTTGCATGGCAGAGGTCGGAATGATGTTCGGGTCGATCTGATTGAATTGCGCGCCGCCGCCGGGCGAGCGCATGCCGTCGATGACCACCAGCGTCGTATTCGACGACGATCCGCCAAGCTGATGAATCTGCGGCGAGTAGAACGACCACAGGTTCTCGCCTTGGGCGAGCGAACCGTTGGTGGAAAGAGCCGGGATCGTGTTGACGAGCGTGGACAGATTCGTCGCCGCCGACTTCTCCAGTTCGTTGACACCGACGGATACGAGATTGGATCCGATGGGCGCAACGCCCTTGATGCTGGTACCCGTGACGACGATGGTGTCTTCAAGCGTTTCTGCCGCCGGGTCGCCACCTTGAGCCGTATTGGCGGGACCTTCCTGGGCGAACGCAGCCACCGTGGCCAGCGAGGTTGCCGAAATGAGCGCTGCGTGCGACGCATTCCAAAGGCGATTCTTCTTGATTTTCATATTGTCCCCTCCTTAATTGCTTGTTCCGGTCCTCAAGGACCTAGTTTTCAAAATCGATTGAGACAGGGCATTCCACAATCCATATGAAGCTGTGGCCGTCACGCTGTGTGGTGGGCGCTGTCTATACCGGCGGCTGATTGCCGCGGTCGAAGCTGGCCGCGTTCGCCATCCCAAACTTCTAGTGAGCCGGCGTCATTCCGTGAAGCCACTGCAAAGCTGGTGGTGCCGCAGTTGCGGCGCCGACTGGACGAGTCGGTGACATTGAATTCCCCCCTTACGCGGATTCTGTTTTTCGAATAGACCTACGTCGAATTCGCGTGCGCCAAGGCTCACGCGCACCCCGAGCCTTGTCAAGAAAAAAAATGCCTGCGATACGCGTTCTGACATTTATCGATTCACTTAGTGAAAGCGACTTCCCATAGTAAAAGCCGTTGCGGGCGTGCCGCTGCGCCTGTTCCTGACTCGTGGTCGGTGCTAGTTTGCGCAGCGCAACTGGATCGAAGGGGTTTCCCATGCTCGGCATTCGCAATGATGTGATCACCGCTGCGACCGCGAAAGGGAATTCGCGCGCGCGAATGGTAGCGCTCACTCTTGCGCTCGCGATTGCCGGCGCTGCGGCGTCAGCGCACGCGGCGCCAAGCTGTACCGACCTCGCGAAATTTGCAATGCCGGGCCACAAGCTAGTCATCCGCAAAGCGGAGAACTTGGCAGCAGCGGAGTCGGTTCCCGCGCACTGTCGAGTCGAAGGTGTCATCGACGAACGCACGGGCCGCAATGGCAAGTCGTATGGAATCGGCTTTGCGGTTGCGTTGCCAGCGAAATGGAATGGGCACTTCCTTTTCCAGGGCGGTGGCGGGTTGAATGGCAGCGTCCAACCTCCGCTGGGCGCAGCTTTTTCTGGTGAGCGATCCGCGCTCGCGCGCGGCTTCGCCGTGGCCAGCACGGACTCTGGTCACCAGGCCACCGGGTTCGATGCGACGTTCATGGACGATCAGCAGGCCGCGTTGAATTTTCTTTTTCAGGGCGTCGCCGAGGTGACCGTCGTCGCCAAGCAGATTGTCGCGCAGCACTATCGCAAGCCCGTCGGCCACGCGTATTTCGTCGGCTGTTCCACCGGCGGCCGTGAAGCGATGATGATGTCGCAACGCTTTCCAGACTACTTCGATGGCATCGTCGCCGGGGCACCGGCGATGCGCACGAGCTTTTCCAATCTTGGCTTGCGATTCGCGGCAACAGCGCTGAATGCCATCGCGCCGCCCGATGCGAGCGGCAAGCCGCAGACCCGCGCGGCTCTGAGTGACGCCGATCGCCAGCTCATCATCAACGGTGTCCTCGAATCCTGCGACGCCACTGATGGCAACAAAGACGGCTTCATCGCAGCACCACAGAACTGCCACTTTGACCCGGGCACGCTCGCCTGCGGCGGCGCAAAGAATGAGCGCTGCCTGACCTCCGGCCAGGTGACTGCCGTGCGCCAGATCATGACGGGACCGCGAACGCCGTCGGGTCGGCAGGTGTATCCCGGATATTTCTTCGACACCGGCATCGCGAACACGCGCGGATTGCCGGGCATTCTGGCCGGGCCCTTCATACCGGAAGGCGCGGCCTCGAGCCTGACCCTGGACGTGGATGCCGCCGCTGCCGAGGCCATGAGTGCGCGCGCCATGCTCGGCGACTCGAACGCCTGGACCAATCTCAGCAGCTTCCGCGGTCACGGGGGCAAGCTGATCTTCTTCCACGGCGTCAGCGATCCGTGGTTCTCCGCGCAGGACACCGTGCAGTATTACGAACGCCTCGGCCATGACAATGCCGAAGTGCCGCTCGCCGACTGGAGCCGGCTATTCCTCGTTCCCGGCATGGGGCATTGCGGCGGCGGCGAACGCGCACTCGATCATTTCGACATGCTCGGTGCCATCGTCGAATGGGTGGAGAACGGACGCGCTCCGGCAAGCGTGACCGCAACCGGGACGTCCGCGGCCGGCGAGAGCCGGCCGCTGTGCCCCTGGCCCGCGCATGGGCACTACTCCGGCAATGGCGACGCGCGCGATGCGACTAACTACACCTGCAAGAACTAGCGTGGAGACGTCCCTGCATTCGCATGAGTAACACTCGCGAGCGTGATACATTTGCCGGCGCGCGAATCATTCCTTCATCCTGGAACCGCATGATGCAACGATTGCTGCTTTGCTTCGCCACGATACTCGCGCTTCCTGCGCATGCGCTGGACGGTGAGACGGGCGTGCACGATCCCTCGACCGTCATCCAGCACGGCGGGCACTTCTACACGTACGGCACCGGAAACGGCCTGCCGGCGCTGGTCTCGG
Source organism: Pseudomonadota bacterium (assembly GCA_039930985.1). Taxonomy (GTDB): domain Bacteria; phylum Pseudomonadota; class Gammaproteobacteria; order Steroidobacterales; family Steroidobacteraceae; genus CADEED01. Next base: position 6,500 of record JBDTSV010000146.1, on the reverse strand, counting down.
ACGACGGCTGGACCTGGCGCCGAGCAGGATCACTGATGTCGGCTGTTGCCGGCGGGAAACCCGGCCCCGAGGTGCTGGCTCTCGGCGGCAACAACACCTGGGCGCCGGACGTGATCCACATTGGTGACAAGTTCTTTGTCTATTACTCCGCGCCCGGCACGCAGCCGAAGTCGGCGATCGGATTGTTAGTCGGCCGCACGCTCGATCCGGAATCGCCCGACTATAAATGGCAGGACGGTGGACCGGTGGTCTGGTCGGACGGCATCGAAGACAGCAATGCCATCGATCCCGGCGTGCTGCTCGATCCCACCGACGGAAAACTCTGGCTCACGTATGGATCGTACTTCGGCTACATCAAGCTGGTTGAACTCGATCCAAAGACCGGCAAGCGCCTGTATCCGCGGCGCACACCGCTGAACGTCGCCATCAATTCGGAAGCGTCGATACTTATATATAGGGACGGCTGGTACTACCTGCTGGTCACCCATGGCTCCTGTTGCGCCGGCGGCAATTCCACCTACAACATCCGCATGGGCCGCGCCCGCAAGGTGACCGGCCCCTATCTGGACAACATGGGCGTGGACATGCTCGAAGGCGGCGGCAAGTTGTTTGCCGGGTCGCGCGGCCGGCATATCGGCCCCGGGCACTTCGGCCTGCTCGACCTGGGCGAGGGAGTGCAGAAATTCTCGATGCACTACGAATCGGACCTGGATCGCGGCGGCATCAGTGTGCTCGACATCCGGCCGCTGCTGTGGCGCGACGGCTGGCCGGTGGCCGGCGACAATTTCACGGCCGGCACCTACACGCTGGAATCCGCGCGCACCGGCACCGTGCTCGAACTCGCAGTGCAAGGATCTCCGGTGGGTGGCGTCCGTCAGCGCCGTCCGGGCGGCGGTGGTCCACCGCCCCCTCCGCTGTCAGGCCCGCCCATCCCCGACCAGGATCCCGCGCAGGTGTCGGGCACCTGGTCTGCCACTGCCGATGTGCGCCTCGCGCCTGCACTGCTGCAAGCCCAGCAGAAGTGGACGCTCGCGCCGGTTGCCAATGCCGGTGGCTATCCGGGTGCGCCCTACTTCAGGATCACGCTCGCCGGCACCGAACGCTCGCTCACCGCCATTGCCGGCGGCGAACTTTCGACAACCGCCTTCACGGGCGCCGCGGAACAACTGTGGCGAATCGACCAGCTTACCGATGGAACCTACCGCATGAGTCCCAAGTCCGTTCCCGGCGGCACCGAACCACTGGCGCTCTCGGCCGTCGGCAGCAGCAGCCCGACGCTCGCGAAATTCGATTCGACCAGCGACCGCCAACGTTGGCTGCTGCGAGCGCCATGATGATGCGTCCCGACAAAACCCTCAGTCTAGTTAGCCGCTTCGTCATCATCGGCGCGGCTTTCATCGCCACCGTCCAGGCACAGGACGCTGCGCGTCCTTCTGCGACCTCGCTCGTCACACCGAAAAACGCGAGCCAGTCTGTCGATGCACGAGGGTTCATCCATCGTTGGCTGGTGCTCGAACCCATTCCGGTGCCAGGGCGGCTCACCGAAACCGCCGTGAACGAGGCGTTGCAAGCCGCGCAGGTTTCCGGTCCGACCGAGGCGCTGCCACGCGACGGCGACCCGGTCACTGCGAATGGCACCACACTGAAGTGGCACGCCCTCGACACGATCAACTACAACGTGAATCTCTATCACTTCGCCTGGGCGCTTTCGAAACCGACCTCCAACGTCCTGTTCTGGATCACCACGACCGTCGATTCTCCGCAAGCGTTGGAAGGCGTACGGTTGGCCATCGGCTCGAACGCTGCCTCGCGCTGGTGGCTCAATGGCGAGCCGGTGATTGCGCTCAACGATGACCGCCAGGCGGTCATCGATGATGGCGTTTCGCGGCGACTGACTCTGCGCAAAGGTCGCAATGTCATCCGCGCTGCGGTCATCAACGGCGGCGGCGCGACGGACTTCTGCGCGCGTTTTCTCGATGCACGCGACCAGCCGATCACGTCGCTCACGGTATCGATCCAGTAGCCAGCTGGCGGATCACTTGACCTGGTAGAACCTGATCCGCACTGCCTCGACCTCCGGCGACGTACCGGCGGCCGTCTTTGGCGGCGGTTCGATTTCCAGCGTCGCGACAAAGGTCGCGCGAGTCAGCCATTCGTGCACACCCTTTGGTGCCTCGAGCTTTGGCCGGAAGATGGGTCGCTCCGCTCCGGCGAGGCCTCCGCAGGCCAAACCCTCGTTCAAAACATGAATCAGCGTTCCGTCATCGGCCTTGAGGAAATAGTCGGCGGAGAGTTGCGTGCACCCGCCGTTGTAGGTGAGCTGGAAATCCCAGCCTCCGGGAACAACCTGGCCCTTGAGCTTGGGGCCGGCAACCGTGCCACCGGTGATGGGAATGAGTTGCCGCCGACCAAGCGCGGTCTCGCCCATCACCGCTACGGGACCGAGTGTCACCCGTTCTTCAAAAGCGAACTCCGCTCGCGGCACTTCATCGGCGGGTGGAGGCGCTCCTGGCTGCGGGCGTTGCGCGAACGCCGGCCACGGCGTGAGCGTCAGGATCGTGACGAGTGCGCGTCGAATCATTGCGGCCTCCCTTCTTTGCCGGAATTATGGGCCCTGTTATCCCAGGTCGCTCAGTCGCGTTTCGAGCCGCTATTGCGCGTGTCGATCATTCGCAGAATTTCCTGACGATTCTCATCGAGTAGCGGCGGTCGCTCCGAGACTCCCGGACCATCGTGGTCCATTTGAAAGCCGGCGTTGATTATGGCCACGTCTTCATTACCAGCTGGAAGTCCGGAAACTTTCAATGGCAGACGCAACCCGCGAGCGGCCAGGTGCGGCATCGACAGTGCTTCACCCACTTCGCGCACCAACCCACAGGGTATGCCCGCGGTGCTCATTCGCGACTCCCATTCCGCGCCGTCGCGCTTCGCGAGTTCCGCGGCCAGTTCCCGCTGCATCTCGGGAGAATTCTCGCGGCGTCGCTCGGGATCGATGAACCTGGGATCCTGCATCCAGTCCGGCCGTTCGAGCAATTGCGCGAGCGCGGCGAACTGATGCTGCTGAACGACGCCCAGGGAAATGCGGCGACCATCGCGGGCGGTAAACACCGCTGAGGTGGGCTGACCACTGTATCCGGTGTTGCCCGTGCGGGTGAGTTCACGCCCGGTGACAAGATAGGGCACCACCGCCGAATTCATGAACGCCAACGTCGCATCGAACATCGCGATGTCGAGATGCTCGCCGATGCCCGTCCGCGCGCGCCTGAACAAGGCCGCGAGAATCGCGAAGGCCGCTGTCTGCCCCGTCAACGTGTCGACTGCCGGAAAGCCCACGCGCATCGGTGGATCTCCAGGCTCACCGCCGAGACTCATCATGCCGCTGGTCGCCTGCACGATGTTGTCGATGGCCGGCCAGTCGCGCAACGGCCCGCTTTGGCCATAACCCGAAACGGAGCAATAGACGATGCCCGGATTCATCAGCCGAACCGCATCCGAGCCGAGGCCGAACCTCGCCATGACACCCGGTCGGAAATTTTCCAGCAACACGTCCGAACATTCGATGATGCTGCCGGCAATTTCGACGTCGGCGGGATTCTTCAGGTCGAGCGCGATCGATTTCTTGCCGGCATTCACGGCGATGAACGCGGGCGCCATGCCGTCATAGCGGCGATCGGATCCGTAATAACGCATCGCGTCGCCGCGACCCGGCGCCTCGATCTTGATCACCTCGGCACCGAGCAATCTCAGCAGGTGCGACGCATACGGCCCCGCCATCACGTGGCTGAAGTCCGCGATTCGAATGCCGGCAAGCGGCTGGGCCATTATCAAGCTCCCTTGGAACAACGAACGGCACCGCCGTCGGCGATGCTCCGGCGAGCGGTCTCGTACACCGCTAGTCCGTCGATTCCGAAGCGCGCCAGCGAGATGGCATTACGCCTGGCATGCTTCAGATAGATCTGATCGAAGCGGCGCTGTTCGGCTTCGTCGACGGGAATGAATTCGATGCCGGTGCGGCGAGCCAGCGCAAAGCCCTCTTCCACCGCTCGCGTCGTCTCGCGCTCGAGCGCGCCTTCCCAGATGGCGCGCCCTTCTTCCAGGATCTCGCGGTCGGCCGCCGCCAGTCCGGCCCAGCGATGCACGCTCATCGCGCGCGCCGGATAGGCGCCGCGCGGTACGGCGAGCAAAGTGAAGTAGTGCGCCACTTCGGCGAAGTGCAGCGACTTGAATGTGTCCGCCGGAGCGACCACGCCGTCGATGACGCCCTTGGCGAGTGCGGAATACACCTCACCCATGGGCAGGTTGACCGGATCCGCGCCGAGTTCGCGCAGTACGCCGAGTAGTTCGGTGGGCGCCCGTATTCGCAACCCAGCCAGGTCCTCGAGGCGCCGGACGGGACGATTGCGGGTGACGATTCCGGGCAGCGATCCACCCTGAACCGCCAGCACGTGCAGGCCTTCGAGCTCCTGGCCATATTGCGCACTCGACGCGGCCAGGCAGCGATACAGCGCAAGCTGCGCGGGAATGGTGACGACTCCGCTGTAAAAGCCCGATTGAATGCGAATCAGGTGGGCGCCACCCTTGACGTAGATAGGCATGATGAGCCCTATGTCAGCCACGCCATGGCGCAATTCGATCATGGAATGGTCAGCCGAGATGAGAGCGCCGGACCAATTGGGGCGAATCCTCAAGCGCCCGCCGGAGCGTCGCTCGACAAATGCCATCCATGCGCTGTCGGCCCGGCTGAACGGGTGTCCCGGACTATAGGGAGTCGCATAGACGAGATCGGTTACGCCGGTGGTAACGGTTCGCGAACATGCCGTCAGCAATAGTGCCGCCGCCAGTGATGCAATCGCCCGCGCCGTGGTCTGCTTTTTCATGTCAGGCCCCGCTGCTTCATGAAACTTTCCATGAGTGAAACCATGCGTTCGTGATCCCAGTGCTTCGCATCGACCATGTCAGCGTCGAGTTTGAGAACCGGTACGCCCGCTTCCTCGAGTGCCTGACAAGTGAGATTGGTACCGGACTGCGAAAGCCGGCTCTCGGGCGGAACCAGCATCACAGCAGCGTCGATCCCGAAGCGTCGCGCTTCATGAACCATCCAGCCATTCATCCAGGGTGGCAGGTGCAGGACTTCGTTCATCGAGCAGATCCGGCTGGCGAGCGCAGCGAACGGCTTGCCCTTCAATTCGCGAATGTATTGCGGCCCCGCGAATGGCAAGTACATGGACCAGACGAAGACTGCGCCGAGACGTTCCTCGAGCGACTGGTAGAAGCGGGTGTCGTGCCACAACCCGGCGCCTATCCACATCAAACGCAGGCGCTCATGGGTTGCAACGCCGACGCCACGGCTCACACGGTCGGCAACTTCGTCGCGAAAGCGGCGCGCGTGTGCCACGGCCCAATCCGAACCCCGGTGCCACTGGGGAATCATGGTGTTCGGCATCTGGTCGGCGATCGATACCGGACAAGGGCGCGCCGAGGCGATGAGCGCCGCGGTTTCGGCCAGGTAAGTTTCCTGCTCATTGATCCGAACCATGAGCTTTTCGAAGTGCAGCTCATCGAATCGTCTGCCCGTCCGGCGCTCGAGCAAGGCGATGAGATCGCGCATCTCCTCGGTCAGGAGCGCGATCCGGTCTTCGCCATAAACTTCTTCCCAGCGCGTGTTCGAGTGCAGATACCACTCGGGATCCTTGTGTTCCCAGGCGGGTGCTTCCATGGGAAAAAATTCCGTGCCGAGCGCTTCGGCCCATTGGGAAAACACTTGCTGAACACAATCGCAGGTGAGACGGGCGACCAGCACGGTGGGCTTGGGCAAGCCTCCCCACGGAGCGGTGGCGGAATCGCCGGTGAGCGTGCACCCCAGGCCCAATGAACAGTACTTGCAGCGGCTGGGTGGATAGCCCATCGCATCCATCGTCTCTATGTATCGAGTCGACAGACGCTTGGCTGAAATGTACGCCGACCACCACTGGTTGCTGACCAGCGGTATGTCCATGGCGTGGAATATCTCGTGCGGAGTGTCTGCCTGCGCCACTGCAAAGGGTTCGCCACGATCCACCACGCGCTCGCGCAATTGCGCGCCGAAGGCCTTTTGATAGGCGGCCGCATCCCCGGTGCAAGCCAGATCTCTTCTCGCCCCGGTACCCGCGCTCATTTGAATACTCCGGCAGCTTCGAGCTCGTCGATCCGTCGGTTGGAAAGACCGGCCAGTTCTCGCGCGATGTCACGACCGTGCTCACCAATTTTCGGCGAGCGGAACGGAGCCGTGACTTCACCCGAAAACGTGAGGGGCGTACGAACATGGCCAAAAGGCCCGAGCGCGGCATGGTCGATCCTCGGCAAAGCGCCGCGAATCTCCAGCATGGGATCCCGCTCTAACAAGTCCTCGATGTCCTGGACGACGCCGGCGGCGATGCCTGCCTGCTGCAGTCGATCCGCGAGCGCGTGACCTTGCTGCGAACGAGTCCAGGCGGCGAGATCTTCGGTGCCCGCGAATTCCA
>JBDTSV010000145.1:0-19025 GCA_039930985.1 Pseudomonadota bacterium | reverse complement strand
CTGAAGCCTTCCAACATCATGGTCGACCCTGCCGGCCAGGTTCACCTGCTCGACTTCGGCATCGGCAAACTACTCGAGCAGGACTCGGCAGCCGCGGCGCAGATGACGCAGTTCGGCAATCCGGCTTTCACACCCGACTACGCCTCGCCCGAACAGCTTCGTGGCGAGCCAGTCACGGCGCTCACCGACGTCTACTCCTTCGGTGTCGTGCTCTATGAGTTGCTGAGCGGTGCGCGCCCATTTCCGCCGCGCACCGCACCGGCATCCATCGAAAATTCGCTGGCCCGTGGCGACCCGCGGCCGCCGAGCAAAGCCGCCGGCGATCCCGCCATTGCACGGGCGCTGCACGGAGATCTCAACACCGTCATCCTGAAAGCGATGAAAGAAGACCCGCGCGAGCGCTACCCAAGCATGTCCGCTTTCGCATCCGACCTGGAGCGACACCTGCGCAGCGAACCTCTGCTCGCCCGCGGTGACTCGGCCTGGTATCGCCTGCGAAAGTTCGCCGCGCGCAATCGCTTCGCGCTTCGCGCCGTGGCGGCAGCGGTGGCCGTCACGGTGGCGGTCAGCGTTGGTCTGACCGTCCAGCGATCACGGCAGCAAAGCGCGGAAACGGCGCGGGCAATCGACAGGTACGCTGACAACATGGCGCAACTCGTCGTACCGCGAACGCCGCCAACCAAAAACGTCGTGGCCTACCGCGAGTACCTGCAGGCGCGCGGTCTGATGATCCGCCCCACCGAGGACAATCTGCGTGAGGTCATTCGCCTGACCGAAGATGCGACGGCGCGCGATCCGAAGTTCACGCAGGCGTACGCGGTTCTCGCCGGGGCGAATCTCCTGCATCTGGACAACGGATATTCGCGGCCGGAAGCGCTGGCGCTCGCCGAACCTGCGGCCCGCAAGGCGCTGGAACTGGCCCCTCACCATCCGGGTGCGCTCGCCAGCCTCGGTGTCATCGCCGCCCACCGCGGCGACTGGCTCGCCGCCGAAGCGCATTTCAAGAAGGCATTCGAGTTCGACGATGGAACGGGCCGCATTCCCGCGCGTTACGCCGAAGCCGTGCTGAACTCCACCGGCCGCCTGCGCGAAGCATTGCGGATTTTTCAAGTGGAGTTACGCCAGACTCCCACGCATTGCCGCGGCGCCATGCAGGTGGCCATCGCGCTCGGCACGCAGCCCGGCCGCGACGCAGAAGCAGCGCACTACATCGACGTCGCGATAAGTCACGGCTGGCCAGGCGACTCGAGAGACGTGCAGCAACTCAACAGCGCCATCGCCAGACACGCGGGCCGGTACGCCGAGGCCGCGGATTATCAGTTGGCAATCATGCCGGCCGCAACGCGGCAGGCGGGCGGAGTCGAGGCGGTGCGGTTGTTGCACGTGGCGCTGGCCGAACCTGCCCGGCGAGTCAATGCCATCACCGCCCTCGATGCGCTAAACAGACAGCGCACGAACCCCGGAATGGAGTCGTTCGACTTGCTGATGTTTTCGATGACCTGGTACACGATGCTCGGCGATGTCGATCGCGCCTATCTGGTCAGCGATCGGTGGCTGGCGGAATCGCGACGCACGGGCCGGTCAGGCATCCCCTTCAACCTTGGATTCTGGCTGCCGGCGATGCAACCGTTTCGTGCCGACCCACGCTTCTTCGGGCTGACGCAACGCATGGGGCTGACCGAGTACTGGCGGCAGTTCGGACCACCCGACGATTGCCGGCTGCAGGGCGACACGCTTACATGCGCGGCGGCAAAGTAGCTAGTCCAGCGCGTTTGCCAGGAACAGCCTCGCCTTCTCCCAGTCGCGCGCCACCGAGCGGCGACTCAGTTCCAGCGCTTCAGCCACCTCGTCTTCAGTCATGCCGGCGAAATAGCGCATTTCGACCACCCGCACCAGTCGCTCGTCGATGGCTGCCAGTTCCTGGAGTGCTTCGTCGATGCGCATGACTTCGTGCTCGCGCGGATCCGGCAAGGAACCGCTCTCCGTTCCGAGCTCGACGTGCTCCGCGCCACCACCGCGCCGTTCGGCCGCGCGCCGCCGCACGAAATCGACCACGACAGAACGCATCACGCGCGCCACGTAAGCCATGAACTGGCCTTTGTCGCCAGCTTCCAGTGAACCCGCTTTGAAGAGGCGCAGATAGGACTCGTGTACCAGCGCGGTGGTGTCGAGCAATGTGATTTTGCCGCTGCGTCGCAGGCGACCGTGCGCCAGCTGCCGCAGATCCGGATATAGCAGGCCAAACAACCGATCCGTCGCGCCTGCCTCGCCCCGGCGCACTGCCGCGAGCAGCGCCGCTACTTGCTCCATGGTCGACCCCGCGAACCAGCCAGGACTCGTTTGCCTTCCAGGACAGAGATTGGCCGCTTTGCTTCCATCGGGCGCCATTCTGGCAGGCGCCCGCGTGACGCGCGCGGCAGGTTCCGCCCAATCTTGAGCGGATTGTGGAAAACTACTGCACCGCGATCCAGGGGGGGGGGTTCATGAAACGATTGTTTGCGTTTGCGCTGCTCGGCGCTGCGGCGTGCTCATTCGCCGATTCGCCATCCACAGTCCGTTTCAACTGGTTCGAATACCAGGGCCAGGACCCGATCTATGCCGCGCCATTGGCAGCCGGCAATTTTCACAACCCCATTCTTTCCGGCTACTACCCCGACCCGAGCGTGGTGCGCGTCGGCGACAAGTACTACCTCGTCAACTCCACGTTTGCGCATTGGCCGGGGATTCCGATTCACGAGAGCGACGACCTCGTGCACTGGAAGCTCATCGGCCACGCGTTGAGCGACGCGGCTAACGTTTCCTTCGATGGCCTGGGCACCTCGCGCGGCGTGTTCGCCCCGTCGATTCATTTCCACCGCGGCACTTTCTACATCATCAACACGCTCGTGGATGCCGGTGGCAACTTCTTCGTCACCGCGAAAAATCCCGCGGGTCCGTGGTCCGCTCCGGTGTGGCTCAAGGAAATCGACGGTATCGACCCGTCGTTCTTCTTCGATGACGATGGTAAGACCTACATCGTCAACAACGGCCCGCCCGAAGGCACACCGCTCTACCAGGGACATCGCGCGATCTGGATGCAGGAGTTCGATCTCGCGGCCAACAAGCTGACCGGCCAGCGCAAGGTCATCGTGAACGGCGGCGCCGACCTCGCGAAGAAACCGATCTGGATCGAGGGCCCGCATCTCTACCGCATCAATGGCTGGTACTACCTCATGTGCGCCGAGGGCGGCACCGAACGCGGTCACTCCGAAGTGATCTTTCGATCGAAGTCACCCTGGGGCCCGTTCGAGCCATACAAGAACAATCCGATCCTCACGCAGCGCGACCTGGCGCCGGGTCGCGCCAATCCGGTGACCAATGCCGGGCACGCCGATCTCGTGCAGATGAAAGATGGCAGTTGGTGGAGCGTGTTTCTCGCCTCGCGCCCGTATCAGGACTATCGCTTCAACACGGGCCGCGAAACCTTCCTGCTGCCGGTCACCTGGAAAGAAGGTTGGCCGGTGATTCTCACGCAGGGCAAATCGATTCCGACTACTCTCGCCGCGCCAACGGTCAGATCCCCTGCCGCGGGTTCGGTATACGACGCGCTGTCCGGCAATTTCACGAAGCGCGAAGAGTTCGATGGCGCGCTCGGACCCGAGTGGCTGCAGGTCCATGTGCCGAAGGAAACGTGGTTCAGTTTGGCGAACGGCGCGCTGCAGATCCACGCGCTAACCGGAAAACTCTCCGACCGGCGAAATACGTCGTTTCTCGCGCGCCGCCAGCAGCATACGAAGTTCGAGGCGAGCACTGAACTCGCGACTCCGCCCGCCGGCGTCGCCGCCGGGCTCGCAGCCTTTCAGAATGAAAACTACTGGTACTTCTTCGGCACGAAGAACCTCACCTCCGGCCCGGTGGTTTTTCTCGAGCGCAGCGCCGGCGAAGTCCAGAACAGCAAGGCTGTGGTAGTTCCACGATCGGACTCGCTGCGACTGCGGATATCCGCCGACGGCGGGAAGTATTCCTTTTACTACGACGCCGGCAAAGGATGGCAGGCGCTGCTGGAAAACGACGATGGTTCGATATTGAGCACCGAAGTGGCCGGCGGATTCGTCGGCACGGTGTTAGGCCCCTTCGCAAGACAGGATTGAATATGCGTACGAATCTCCTGGCGCTCGGCGCGCTGCTCGCGTTCTCGGTTACCGCCGCCCACGCGCAAACACCCGTGATAAATCCCGACGCCGACAAGGAAGACTGGACCGTGCTTTTCAACGGCAAGGACCTGCAGGGCTGGACGCCGAAGATCGCCAAGTACGAACTCGGCGACAACTACGGCAACACCTTCCGCGTCGAAAACGGAATGCTCGAGGTGCGCTACGACAAGAAGAAGTACCCCACCTTCGACAACCGCTTCGGACACCTCTTCTATAAGGACCCGTTCTCCTACTACCGACTGGTGGTCGAATACCGCTTCGTCGGCGAACAGGTCCCGGGCGGTCCTGCCTGGGCGTTGCGCAATAGCGGCGCCATGCTGCATTCGCCCGATCCGCACACCATGCCGCGCGACCAGACGTTCCCAATCTCCGTCGAGGGACAGCTGCTCGGCGGCAACAGCGACGGCAAGCCGCGTTCCACCGCGAACATGTGCAGTCCGGGCACCGAGATCATCTACCAGGGCAAGCTGTACAAGGATCATTGCCTCAATTCCACCTCGCCCACCTTCGATGGCGACCAGTGGGTGCGCGCCGAGTTCGTCGTGCACGGTTCGGGGCTGCTCACCCACTACGTCAACGGCCAGAAAGTGTTGGAATACGAAATGCCGCAGTTCGGCGGCAGCCAGGTGGACAACTTCAATGCCACCACCAAACCCGACGGCAAGCTCATCGACAGCGGCTACATCTCGTTGCAGAGCGAGTCGCATCCCATCGACTTCCGCAAGGTGGAGTTGCTGAACCTCGCCGGCTGCATGGACAAGGGCGCGACTAACTACAAACGCTACTTCGTCAAGTCGGTGCCGGAGGACTGCCAGTTTGCCGACGGTGCGAAGCACGCCATGCGCCAGCCCGGCGAATACCCGGTGAGCGCCGAGGCGCTGCCCCAGGAAGGAATTCCCAAGGGCCGGCTGGAAGGACCGTTCGAATTCCACAGCAAGATCATCGAAGGCACGGTGCGCCGTTACTGGATCTTCGTGCCAGCGCAGTACAACCCGAAGAAGCCCGCCAACGTGCTGGTGTTCCAGGATGGACAGCGCGCCACGAATCCAGATGGCCAGCTGCGGCTGCCGCAGGTCATGGAGAACCTGATCGGCAAGGGAAAGATGCCCGTGACCATCGGCATCTTCATCACGCCCGGCAACCTGAGCGAGACCTATCCCGACAATCTCGCCTTCAGCAATCCGAATCACCGCAAGGAAGAGTACGACGCGCTCAATGACAACTACGCGCGTTTCCTCATCGACGAGATGCTTCCCGAAGTGGGCAAGAAGTACAGCCTCACGCAGGATCCGGAGAAGCGTGCCATCGGCGGTACGTCGAGCGGTGCGATCTGCGCGTTCACCGTGGCGTGGCAGCGGCCGGACGTGTTCCGCCGGGTCATCAGCATGATCGGCAGCTACACCTCCATCGGCTACGTGCCGGCGGTGGACGGCAAGCCCATGACGCCGGGCGGCGACCTCTACCCCACACTGATCCGCAAGAACCCGATCAAGCCCATCCGTATCTATCTACAGGACGGCGAGCACGACCTGTCGAACGATCACGGCAGCTGGTTCCTGGCCAACCAGCAGATGCTGTCGGCATTCGAATTCGCCAACGCCAAGGCCGACAAGAACAACGTGCTGGGCGCGCGCTACGAGGTGAAGCACACCTGGGGCGACGGCGCGCATTCGGACGCACACGGCGGCGCGCTGCTGCCGGACATCCTCACCTGGATCTGGAACAACGACTGAGACGTGAAAGACACCCGCCTCCAGACTTTCACGCACCAGTCGCCGATCGGCCACTGGAGCGTGAGTGTCTGGCAGACGGACGCACGCCTGGCGGAGATCGTCGCCAGCATGTGGTTCGGCGAGGGCAAGACGGCCTACCAACGCGACCGTATCCTGCCTTCGGGCCAGAGCCAGCTGCTCATCAATCTTGGCCCGCCGCAATATCGCATCGAGCCCGGGCCACCCGAGCGGCGCGTGCCATTCGTCGACATCTGGTACTCGGGGTTGCACCAGGGCCCGATCGACACCGAGGCGCCGCATGGCAATGCGTTGTTAGGCGTGGCGTTCTCGTCCCGTGGCGCGTTTCCGTGGCTGGGCGAACGCATGGACGGCCTCACGGATCGCATCATCGCGCTCGCCGATGCGCTCGGTGATGGCGCGCTGCACCTGCGCGAGCGGCTCTTGAATACGCCATCGCTCGAGGCGCGGTTCAAGTGCGTGGAGCGCTGGCTGATCGCGCGAGTGAAACCGCGCAGCATCGTGCACCCGGCGGTGCGCTGGGCGGTGGACCGCATTGCCGCGAGTGGCGGGCGCGTCGCCATCGAAGAGCTCGCGACGCAGACCGGCTTCACGCGCAAGCATCTCGGAAACCTGTTTCAGCAGCAGGTCGGGTTCAGCCCCAAGTCACTCGCGCGCATGCATCGCTTTCGTAGTGCACTGGCACTGCTCGGCTCTGGCGACGGAACGGTGCCCTGGGCTGCGCTCGCCGACCAATGTGGCTACTACGACCAGTCGCATCTGGTCAACGAATTCCGCCGATTTACCGGCTTCTCCCCGGTCGAGCTGGCGCGTCGCGACCGTCCCGATTCCCAAAGTATCGTCCTTCGTTAAATGGGGTCAGACCCCATAAGCTAGCAAATGGGGTCTGACCCCATTTCCGATTTTTCCAAGACCGCGTCGGACGGCGCGGGCACAATTGATCGCACAACAAAGGGAGGCCCCATGCCCGAGGTCAACTATCTGGCGGTCATCGTCGCCGCTGTCGCCAGTTTCCTGCTAGGCGGCCTTTGGTACTCGCCGGCATTGTTCGGCAAAGTCTGGCAGCGCGAAGCCGGCGTCGGCGACGAACAACTCAAACACGGCATGGCGAAGGTATTCATCTTGTCCCTGATCCTGTCGCTCATCGCCGCGCTGAATTTCGCGTTCTTTCTTGGTCCGCGCCCTTCCATCCTGTTCGGATTCGCGGCCGGCTTTTCGGCAGGATTGTGCTGGGTGGCGGCGAGCTTCGGCATCAACTATCTATTCGAGCGCCGCAGCCTCAAACTGTTTCTCATCAATGGCGGCTATCACACGCTGCAATTCGCCATCATCGGCGTGTCGCTGGCTCTCATTCCTTGAAAGTCGAGCGCAAATCCGACCACGCGGTCAGCGAGGCCTCGTGCAAGGCGGCCAGCGGCAAGTCGCTGGCTGAGTGGTTCAAGGCGCTCGACAGGCACGGCGGCATTCCCGTCGGCCGTCGCATGCTTGGCCAATGGCTCATGAAAGAGCTCGAGGTCGAGCCCTGGTGGAGCGCGACCATCCTCAATGAATACGAAATTGCGCGCGGCGATCTCGCCAAGGATGGGAAGCCGAAGGGCTTCTCGATCTGCCCCACCAAGAGCATCAAGGCGCCCGCGAAAAACTGCTTCGAGGCGTTCGCGACGGCCAAGGCGCTCGACGCCTGGTTCGGTCCGAAGCACGATGTCGACCTGCGCGATGGCGGCTATTGGCGCAACGCCGACGGCAATCGCGCCACCATCAAGAAAGTGAATGCCGGCAAGAACATCCGGTTCATCGCCGAAGACGCGGGTCTCACGCTGCCGACACCGGTCGAGATCAAGTTCGAGTCCAAGGGCGACAAGTGCACGGTGATGGTCAGCATCGATCGCCTGCAGACGCGCGCCGAGGCGGACGGTTATCGCCGTGCCTGGGGCGACGCGCTCGACAGACTCAAGGCAAGACTCGAGTCGGACTGATCTTCACTCGCCCGTAGATGCTAGTGTGGCGGCTCATGAAAAAATCCGCCTTCGTTTTCGTTCCCATCGTCGCAATGCTCGCCGCCTGCCATTCCGGGCCGCCTCACCCCGTCGCTGATCTCATCATCCTGCAGGGCGATGTGCGCACCATGGATCCGGCGATGAAGCAGGCCACCGCGCTCGCCGTGCAGGACGGCAGCATCGTCTTCGTCGGCGACGACGCCGAAGCGTCGAAGTGGATAGGTCCGGCCAGCAAGGTGCTGCATGTCGAGGGCCACACGGTGCTGCCGGGCCTCATCGACAGCCACATTCATGCCGCCGAAGGCGCACTGTCGCGCGGCGGCTGCAGTCTGACGGACGACCAGCTCACCATCGAGCAGGCGGGCGAGCGCATCCGTACCTGTTTCGTCAATGACAAGGACTCGAAGTGGCTGGTGGTCACCGATGTCAACGGCGCCGGTTTCAAGGCCAATCGTCAACAGCTCGACGCCATCGTGCGCGATCGCCCGCTATTCCTGTGGGGCGCGGATGGCCACACCGGATGGGTGAATTCACGCGCGCTCGAGCTCGCGAAGATCACGCGCAAGACGCCCAATCCTGATGACGGTCGCATCGAACGCGATGCCAGAGGCGACGCCACGGGTTTCCTCGTGGACGGCGCCATCGGCCTCGTCACCGCCGCCATGGACAAGCCAACGCCCGCGCGGCGCCTGGAAGTGCTGCTCAAGACACTGCCGCAGCTGCACGCCGTGGGCATCACTTCCTACCTGGAAGCGAATACCGACGCCGAGACCGTCGCCGCCTATGTCGAGCTCGCCCGTCTGAAGCAGCTGACTGCGCGCGTGACGATCGCGCTCGAGAGCAGCGGGGATAATTCGGCGGCGGAATTCGCCCGCCTCAAGGCGCTGCGCGCCCAGGTCGGCGAGTCGCCGCTGCTGCGCGCCGATTTCATCAAGTTGTTTGCCGACGGTGTCATGGAATTCCCGACGCAGACCGCCGCGTTGCTCGCGCCTTACAACACGGCGGACGGCAAGTCGGGGAAGTCGAGCGGCAAGCTCTACCTGCAACCCGCGGCCATGACCGCTTTCATCCAGCAAGCCGCCGCCGACGGCTTCAACGTGCACGTCCATGCCATCGGCGACGCCGCCGTGCGCGAAGCACTCGATGCCTTCGCGGCGGCCCGCGCCGCCGGCAGCAAGCGGCTGTACAGCATCGCGCACCTGCAGCTCATCGATCCCGCCGACCTGCCGCGCTTCGCCGCGCTCGACGTGATCGCCTCGTTTCAGTTGCTCTGGGCCCAGCCCGACAACTACAGCATCGACGCCGTGAAGCCCTACATCGGCGACGAACGGCTGGCTCGAACCTATCCGGCACATTCATTGCGCGACGCGGGCGCAACGATCGCCGGCGGCAGCGACTGGGATGTATCGAGTTTCAACCCGTTCGAGGCCATGGCCACGGCCATGTCACGCGTCAATCCCGCGCACCCGGAACGCGGCCCGCTCAACTTCAACGAGGCGCTGACACTCGATGAGATGCTGGCTGCCTACACCGTCAATGCGGCGCGGATGCTGGGTCGCGACGCCGACATCGGCTCGCTCACCGTCGGCAAGGCCGCCGACATCGTCATTCTCGAGCGGCACCTGGACGACCGGACCACCGCCGATGAAGTACGCGCTCTCAAGCCAGCGCAGACCTTTTTCTCCGGGACGCAGGTCACCCCGTGAAGCCGGCGCTCAGGGTCCGCGCGGCTAGTTAGCCTCGCGGCCCGGCTCCGGGCGCGACCCGCGGTTGGCACGCAGCAGCACCCAGCGCGTGAACCGCGGCAGGTGTCGCGTCATGAACACGATGACCCTGGCGTGCGCGGTGACGATCACCTCTTTCCTGTCGTGCAGGATGCCGTGCGCCATGTGGCGCGCCGCAGTGGCGGTCTTCATGCGCAGCCACGCCGGGATCGGATCCTTGGCCGCTGCATGAAGACCACCGCTGTTGTCGACACGGCGGATATCGGAATCGACGAAGCCCGGCGAAATCAAAGTGCAACCCACGCCCGAAGCGCGCAGATCGCCGTGCAGCGACTCGGCCAGCGCGCGCACGGCGAATTTGCTCATCGTGTACGGCGAACTGCCCGCGCCCGACAGATAACCTGCCACGCTGCCCATGATGACGAAGCGACCCCGTGTGTCGCGCAGGGCGCCGAGGGTTTCCTGAAGGGTGCGCAACACACCGAATACGTTGGTTTCGAACTGACGCCGATAGTCGGGGAGCGTCAGGTCCTGCGCATTGCCGACGACGCCAAACCCGGCATTGGCAATGACGATGCGGGGCGTAACGCCGAGCGCCGCGAGCTCGGCCACCACGCGCGCGACATCGCCCTCGACCGTGACGTCGCCACGATGCGCACTCGCCTGGCCACCCACCGCGCGCAGCTCGCTGGCCAGCGCCTCGAGCTGCACGGCGCGGCGCGCCACCAGCGCGACACGCATCCCGCGCCGGACGAACTCGCGCGCGAGGCCGGCGCCGATGCCGGCCGAAGCGCCGGTGATCAGCACGCAGGACACATTCGAACCCCCAGTCATATTCATGGCGCAGTTCTAACACGGCGGCACCCGTTGGCAACGCTGGCGCTTTCACCGGCACTGACTCTTGCTGACGCCCAGCTGCGTACCGCCACTCGACCGAGCACGGCATCCTGCAGGCCAAGCTGCCAGAGGTCGCCGAGGTGGCGGCCAGCGTCCGACTGGCATGGCCACACCTGCCCGGCAACCCTCCGGACTATGTCACGCGCATGGAATCCGCCATTCACACCTTCCTGGCCTTCATCAACCGGCACGTCGGGCCGATTCTTCCGGACCCGTGACGCGCGTTGACGTGCCCCGGCGAGCGTGGTGAAGTGCCGCCTCATAACAAGAACAACAACGAAAGCGGAGCCTGCAGCTTGAGCGACGAACAGGATCTCTACGGTGAGTTGAAACCGGAAGTGCGCGCACTTGCGGAGCCGCTGTTCGAGCTATCGGAAAAAGCCCTGCGCGAACGCGGCAGCTTCCTGCCGCACGCGGCCGCACTCACTGCGGAAGGCAAAGTCCGGCTCATTGGCGCCATGTGCAATACCGGGAGTGGCGTCACGACTTCGCTGCACATCCTGCCGTTGCTTCGCCAAGGCTTGCGGACCATGGTCCATGAGCGCTCAGTCACGGCAGTGGGCTTCGCCGAAGACGTGACGGTCACGCCCCAGGGCCAGGCGCCGACGCAGGCCATCAAGGTCCATCTCGAACACGCGCGCGGGCTGACTATCGAGCTCTACCTGCCCTTTGCACACGATACGGCGGGCGAGATCACTTTCGGTTCGACGCTGTCGATGTTCGCGCCGCCCGAGATCAACGCCTGGGATGAGGACTGACGGCTCGCCCGGACACTGTTCTGGCGACGCATCCTTCGCTTCTCACACTCGTGCGAAAATTTTTTCCCTTCGCCCCCGCCTGGACAGTGGTCTGGCTCGCGGTCAGCGGGGGTGTCCACGCAGCCCCTGTCTCGATCCTCGACAGCAACCCGACACTACAAAGTGCCTACGCAGCGCGGAAGTTAGGCGCGGCGCTCACCGCGCTCGGGCACGAGCTGCGCACCGCTCCGTCCACCCATGGACATCTGGTCGTCCTGAGGGTTGCGCCTGCGGAAATTGGCGCCGAAGGCTTCACGATTGCGCCGCAGGGCATGACGATCACCGTCACGGGCGGCGACGCGCGCGGCCTCATCTATGGCACGCTCGCGTTGCGCGAGCAGCTCATGAACGGCACGCCGATCGGTAAGGTCGCGCCCGCGCGCGCGACGCCCGCACTGGCGTTTCGCGGCATCAAGTTCAACACACCGTGGGACACGTACCGATCGAGCTCGGCGCTCGACCAGCACTACGCGACCGCGCGCGACCTCAAGTTCTGGGAAGCGTTCCTCGACATGATGGCCGAGAACCGCTTCAACGCGATAAGCCTCTGGACCCTGCATCCGTTCACCTACATGATCAGGCCGCGCAATTTTCCCGAGGCCAGCAAGTGGTCGGACGGCGAATTCGCTGAATGGCAGCACCTCTACCGCGAGATCTTCCGCATGGCGAAGGAACGCGGGCTCGACACCTACGTGGTGTTCTGGAGCATCTTCGTGAGCGAGGAATTCTCGAAGGCGCACGACGTCGCCAGGGAAAATTTCTACCCGCACTACTACGTTCCCGGCGACACCTCCGACATCACCAAGCGGTATCTGCGTGAGAGCGTGACGCAGTTGCTCGAGGAATATCCGGACCTCGATGGCATCGGCGTATCGCACGGCGAAGGCATGGGCGGAATGACGCCGTTGCAACGGCAGCAGTTCGTGGACGAGGTGTACATCGCCGGCGCCTTGAACGCGAAGCGCGCGCAACCCGTGAAGCTCATCCATCGCGTGCCGTTCTCGTCTGGCCTTTCGTCGGGGCCCGGGGTCAGCACCGACGTCGAGCAGGTCACGCGCACCGCGATGGAAAAACTCGGCAACAAATTCGCCGGCCCCATCTGGGTGGAGATGAAGTTCAACTGGTCGCATGGCCACTCCACGCCAAAGCTGGTCAAGGTGCATGGCGGCGCGCTCGGCGATACCTATTTCAAGCCACCGCCCTCCAACTACAAGATCGTCTGGCAGGTGCGGAACGAAGACTTCTTCGCCTTGCGCTGGGGAGTGCCCGATTTCATCCGCCAGCACATCGCGCAGAACGGCGGCCAGGACTATGTCGGCGGCTATTTCGTAGGTTCCGAAACCTACATCCCGGCGCTGGACTACTTCACCTCGACCGACAGGCCGGTGCGCTGGAAGTGGGCTTTCGAGCGCCAGTGGCTGTTCTACAAGCTCTGGGGCCGCCTGTTGTACGACGCGCAAACGCCAGACTCCGTATTCCAGTCCGAGTTCACGCGTCGCTATGGCAACCCGGCGCGCAACCTGCTGCGAGCCTACGGCCGCGCGTCATCGACCCAGTTACGCCTGGCCTCGCTCTATGATTCACGTTGGGACTTCACGCTGTATGGCGAGGGCATGTTGGCGCTGCAGGGCGAACACACGAGCTACATTGGAGTCGATGCGCTCATCAAGCAGCCAACGATGGATCCGGCGTACGTTTCGGTGGCCGACTTCGTGACATCACTGCGCGACGGCTCCTCGTTCACCGCTGATCGCATGACGCCTCCGCGGCTCATCGAGTTGCTCGAGCGCGATAACCGCGAGGCACTGCGGCTCATCGACCGCATCGACACCACGCGCGACGCCTCGCTGATGTACGAAGTGGCCGACATCAGGATCTGGGCCAACCTCGGCCTGCACCTCGCCGAAAAGCTGCGCGGCGCCGTCGCGCTGCAGACGTTCCGCGGCAGCGGCGATGAGCAGCAGCGGCAGGCCGCCATCGAACATCTGCAGAAGGCGCGCGGATTCTGGGACGAAGTGATCCGCATCACGCGCCCTATCTACAAGGACATGAAGCTCACCCATTACAACGGCAATTCATTCGATGCCAACCCCGACAACCTGTTTCACTGGGCGCGAATCCGCGCGGAGGTGGCGCAGGACGTCGAAGTGGCGCGGCGCAGCCGCCGCGAAACGGTGACCGCGCCATGAAGGTGGTCATCAACATCGACGTACCTGAGCTCGCCGCGGCCATCGCGTTATACACCGCGGCGCTCGGACTCAGACACGCGCGCACGCTCGACGGCGATGTCGCCGAGCTCACCGGCGCCTCCGCCACGCTCTATCTGTTGCAGAAGGACCCGGGCACGCCAGCGGTAAAAGTGCCGCCCGTGGATCGCAACTACGCTCGCCACTGGACGCCGGTGCACTTCGATCTGGTGGTGCCCGACGTCGAAGCAGCCGCCGCGCGCGCGCTGGCCGCCGGTGCGCGCCGGGAAACCGCGAACGTTCACTGGCACGGTTCGCATTGCATCAGCTTCGGCGATCCATTCGGCCACGGCTTCTGTTTCATCGGGTTCGATGCCGGCGGAACCTACGCCGATTGACATTGCAGGCCGCGGGGCAACGACGCCTACGCGTCGAGTTTGGCGAGCGCTCGCCTGGTGGCGAAGTGCCGGTAACTGTCGACGAGGAAATCGCGCAGCTGGCGCTCCGCCAGGCCCTTCGACGCGTCGAGCGCGATCCAGCCGTTGTTGCCCGAATACGCAGGAATCGTGAAGCCGGGATCCATTTCGAGTGGCCCCTGCCGCTCGATACCGACCCAGAACGACACGGTCAGTCCCTTGCCGTGGTCGTACAGGGACGCGAAGCCGCGCTTGCCCACGCGCCAAACCTTGGCTCCAAAACTTGCGCCTTCGTCTGTTTCAGGCAACGCGAGGCAGATCTTGCGCATGAGTTCCTGGATCTTCAGCGCCTTGGCGGTCTTGAGGCGGTCGATCTCCTCCGGCTTCATCTTCACGGTGGGCGCAGCCACCGGCTTTGGTTTCGCGATCGTCGCCACGAGCTTTGCCGGCGAACTGTTCACGTACGCCATGTGTGCAAGCCCAATCACCCGCTTCCACGAAAACCCGCAGTTGAGCTCGACGCCGATCCAGCCCGTGGGCCCGACGTAGGGCGGCTTGTAGATGTGTTTCGGCGCGGACTCGAGCAGGGCCGACTGCTCGAGCGCGGGCGTGTTGAGCCACAGCCCAACATGACCGTCGCCGTGATGATTGAGCGCAAAGACCGCAAAGACCTTGCCCTTTCGGGCCCTGAAGTTCGGCGAACCATGTGACTCGAACTCTTCGACTTGCGGAAACGCGAACAGGAGTTCGCGCACCGCTTTCGGAATGGTGCGCGCGCCCTTGTCAGCCATCGCAGAACGCGAGCTTGGCCTTGTCATATCCCGGGCCAAAGTTGAACACCAGCACCGGACCGAGATCGATCACCTGCTTGGCGGTCGCGAGATGGATCGAAACGCTGCTCTTCTTCTCTGGAATGGTGGCGGTGGCCACACGAAACGCGCAGTAGCTCTTCCACTCGCCCGAGATCTTCGACGTCATGTCCAGCACCGAGCTGTAGGGCGCCGAGGCGAGCTGGACGCGTGCGGTCAGCGAACTGCCCCCTTCGGCGGGCTCTTCGGCACGCGCAAAGTAGTTGAGCATGATCACGTCGCCTTGGTTGATGGCGCCGGCGACTGGCGAACTCGCCTGCACATCCCAGGGATTGACGCTCTTGTTCGCCTTGACGCGGAACGCAAAACCACCCGGCACTTCAGCCTTGAGATGCTTCGGCTTCGGCTTGTCTGGCTGGATATTCCAGGTGCCGTTGGTATCTTTGTTGATCATCTTGCTCGCGATGTCTTCGTCGGCGACCGCCACCGAACCCACTGCGAGACCTGCCACTAGATAGGCCCAGATCTTCATGCAAACCCCCCTGCTTACTCGCGGTTATCCTTTCGGAACTATCCCCTTCAGATAGGTATCGAAGAATTCCATCGTGCGGCTCCAGGCGAGCTTGGCCGCGGCTTCGTTGTAGCGCGCAGCGCTCGAATCGTTGTGGAAGCCGTGCTGCGTGCCCGGATACATGTTGACGCTGTAAGTGGCGCCGGCCGCGTCGAGCGCGGCGCGGAACTCGGGAATACCGGCATTGATGCGTTCATCTTCGCCCGCGTAATGCAGCAGCACGGGCACGCGGAGCCGCCTGGTGTCCTCCGCCGAAAGCTGCCGGCCGTAAAACGCCACGGCCGCATCAACGCCCACCGCGTCGATGGTCGACCGAAGAGCGATGCCGCCGCCGTAGCAGAAACCCACCACACCGATCTTGCCGCTGTTAAGCGCGTCGGCCGCGAGCCAGGGCACCGCGGCGAGGATGTCGCTGGCGATGCGCGCGCCGTCGGTCTTGGCAAACAGATCGCGCGCCGCTTCCTGGTCGGCGGGCGCACCACCCGCCGACGACAGGCCGTCGGGCGCGATGGCGAAGTAGCCGCCGAGTGCGGCGCGGCGCGCCACGTCTTCGATGTGTTCATTGAGGCCGCGATTTTCGTGCACGACGACTATGCCCGGCAGTTTGTCGTGCTTGCCGATCTTGGCGGGCCTCGCCGTGTACGCCTTCACCGGCCCATCAGGCCCGTTGTACTGGATGTGCGCGGTCTTGAGCCGCTTGTCGTCGGGTTCGATCTGCCGTGCCTGGGCGTAGTTAGGTTCGATGAGCGGCAGCACGGCGAGCGCGGCGGCGGTGCCGCCAGCGATCTTCGCGAGCCGCGTCAGGAAGTCCCGCCGGGGCAACGAGGTGTGAACGTATTCGTTGTACAGATCGATGATGCGACGATCGAAGGTCATGGGCTACTCCCAGTAAACGTGCTTCTTCATTGCCGACAGCGGCACGCAGCCGTGGTACTCGGTCGGGACCGCAACGTATTCCATATTTTCGGTGATACCCACTTTCGAGGAGTAGAAGCCTAGCAAGGTGAGCTCGCGCGCCATGAGGATGAACGGTTGGGGATTGCGCTCGCCCTGGAGCGCCGTCTCGAGCGACTGCTTCACGAAGGCGACGCGCTGCGCCGGCTGCTGCTCGAGGAACGGTTTGCCGGAGCCCGCGGCCGTTGCGGCGAATTCCGCGAGTCCCGCGATGAAGTGATCCTGGGCATCCTTCGGGTAGACATCGGCGAGCACCGAGTCGATGAAGGCCGCGACGCCAGCATCTTTCGCGCCGCTGGTCGCGGTCTTGGGAATCATGGTCTCGGCGATTTCCGCGACCAGGTGAAACTGCTCGGCCTTCAGCAGTTTGAGAACCGGCGCCGGCACTTCGCCGGCCGGCTCTTTGGCCGAACAACCCTGCAGGATGGCGAGCGCCGCTGGCGCCGACACCGCGCCGCCCAACATCCACGCGGCGCGCCGCAGGACCTCGCGCCGTTGCATCGTTTCCTTGCTCATAGATTGCCCTTCTTGAGTTCGTCCACCGCGTGGTCCACGGCACGCGCCGTGAACGCCATGTATGTGAGTGAGGGATTCTGACAGCCGAATGAGGGCATGAACGAGCCGTCGGTGACCAACACGTTCTTGCAGGCGTGTACCTGGTTGAACTTGTTGAGCACCGACTTTTTCGGATCCGCGCCCATGCGCGCGGTGCCACTTTCGTGAATGCTGTTCCCGACGTGGTAAGCGTCGCTTTTCACGATGACATTCTTGAATCCGGCCGCCTCCAGCATTTCGGCGGCGTCGTTCTTCATGTCCGCTTCCATCTTGCGCTCGTTGTCGCGCACCACGGCATTGACCACCAGCAGCGGCAGCCCGTGCTTGTCCTTCTTGTCGTGGTCGAGGCGCGCGTGGTTCTCGTGATACGGCAGGATTTCGCCGAACGCCGTCATGCTCACGTTCCACGGCCCTGGCTCGCGCACTGCGTTCTTGAGCTCATCGCCGATCATCGGACTGTCGTTGAAGCGGTTGAAACCGGCGCGCGCCGCGCGTCCCTGATAACCGAAGCCGCGTAGATAGTCGCGCTGGTCCTTGCCCACGTTGCGGTAACGCGGAATGTAGAAACCGTTCGGCCGCCGGCCGGTATAGGCCACGTCGAGATAGCCCTCGACGCTCGCGTTGGAATTGCCCGGCTTGTTGTGATCCATGATGTTGTGGCCGAGCTCGCCCGAGTCATTGCCGAAGCCATTCGGGAAGCGGCTCGAGGTCGAGTTCAGCATGATGTATGCGGAACCGAGCGCCGACGCGCACAGGAACACGATCTTCGCGAAGTAATCGGTTTGCTGGCCCGTTTCGGCGTCGAGCACGCGCACGCCGGTCGCCTTGCTCTTGTCGTTGTCATAAATGACTTCGTAGACGATCTGGTTCGGCAGCAGGGTCATGTTGCCGGTGCGCTCGGCGGAGGGCAGCGTGGCCGACACGCTGCTGAAATAGCCGCCGAACGGACAACCGCGAATGCACATGTTCCGCCGCTGGCAGGTGCCGCGTTGCGGGCTTTCGTTGTGCGTGAGCGGCGCGGTGAGATTGGCACAGCGGCCGATGATGAGCTTGCGGCCGAGTTTCTCGTCGAGCCGTTTCTTGAAATCGACTTCGACGCAATTGAGATCGAACGGCGGAAGATATTTGCCATCGGGCAACTGTGGCAATCCTTCGACGCTGCCGCTGATACCGGCGAAGATTTCCACCTTGTCGTACCACGGCGCGATTTCGTCATAGGTGACGGGCCAGGGAACGGCCACGCCCTCTTTGGCGTTGGCCTCGAAATCGAGCGGCCCGAAGCGGTAGCTCTGCCGCGCCCACATGAGCGAACGACCACCGACGTGATAGCCGCGCAGCCAGTCGAAGGGTTGCTCCTCGACGTAAGGGTTGTCGAGATCGTCGACGAACCAATGCTGGTTCGCCGGGGTGGGATAGCCGGTGCGCGACTGCACGGGTTTACGGTGGCGCGTTTCCTGCGTGATGCGATTGCCGTCGGGCAGCTCCCAGGGGTCCTTGGTGGCGGTGGGGTAGTCGCCGTGGCGGACCATGCGCCCGCGCTCGAGCACCAGGGTCTTGAGGCCCTTCTCGGTGAGTTCTTTGGCCGCCCAACCGCCGCTCATTCCGGAACCAACCACAATCGCATCGAACGAATTCGTTTCCATGCTTTACTTCAACCCCCGAAAAGAATGTTGGCAGCTTGCGGCGCGGCATTATGGACCACTTGCGAGTTCTCCTGGTTCCGTTCCACCCCACCAACCTCATCATGGTGGTCATCTTCGGCGTGCTGCTCGCCTTCTGCGTCTCCTTCGGCTCCTATGGCTGGATTGGCGCGCTGTTCCTGCAGATCTGGGTATTCAAGTACTGCTTCGTGCTCGTTGAAGCGGTCGCCAACGGCGCCACCGAACCGCCGGTCATGGACCTGAACATGTTGAGTCCGACCGAGACGCGGCCGTGGATACAGGCGGCCCTCTTCATCGGGGGTTACTGGCTCTGCAAATGGGTTGGTGGTAGCGCCGGCGTCGTGCTCGCCATAGGTTTGCTCGCGCTGCTGCCGGCGACCGTGGCCATCCTCGGGTTCGGCGAGCCGCCCTGGCAGGCCGTAAATCCCCTGACCTGGTTCCGCGTGATTCGTGGCCTGGGGTCGTATTACGCGATACTGCTCGTGGCGCTGCTGGTCTGTACTGGCGTGTGGAT
>JBDTSV010000144.1:0-12852 GCA_039930985.1 Pseudomonadota bacterium | reverse complement strand
CCTCTACATCACTGGGTCGTCGATTCCTGAGGACTCACCTGGTCGAGTTGATTCATCGTCCACGACGCCGGATCGCAATCGAATCGATGCGATCCCGCCGAGCATTGCGCTGGCGAGGTAAGCAATGAGCAGGCCTCCGGGAATCCTGTACGAGCGACTCGGATCATAGTTGCCAAGCCCCTCCCCGATGATTGGGATCACCGCTACGCCAAAGGAAATCAGAAGAACGCCGGAGACGACTTGGAGCAGGACGGCCAGCCATGGGCCGGCTACGCGCAGTTCTGCGAATCCTTTCTGAACCCGCTGCTGCTGGCCTCACGCGGCTGCGACTCCTGGCAGGCGATGTATCGCGGACGCATTCGCGGCATCACCACGCGCGAGACTGCGCGGCAGCTTGGGGTCTGGGGTGCGTTGCGCGCCGGGGCGTTCATGCATGTCATCGTGAACTCGCAATCGGAAGGGCAGAACGGTGGCAACGCGTCGGGCAGGATGCCGAAGTTTTCCAAGGCGGGGCTCGATCTGATGCTGGCGAGCCTGGCACGCTGCATTCGCAAACTCACACTGCCGGCCACGCGAGTCGCGAATTGGGGCGGCTATGAGACCGACAACAGTTACTCCAACGAGCAGCGTGCTGCCAAGCACGCCGCGATCACCGAGTTCGCGCAACGTACGCAGCCGCGACTGCTGATCGATGTGGGTTGCAACGCGGGGGAGTATTCGGCGACGGCGCTCGAGGCCGGGGCGAAAAGCGTCGTGGGGCTCGAGCGCGATGCACCGGCGGTCAATCGCGCGGTGGCGCGGGCGGACTCATTTGCCGACCGCTTTCTGCCATTGCAAATCGATATCCAGAACACCAGTCCGGCCCTGGGCTGGGATCTCGCCGAGCGGCTGGCCTTGCGCGACCGGCTCAAGCCCGACGCGCTGCTGTGTCTCGCGCTCATTCACCACCTAGTCCTGGGCGAGGGCGTTCCGCTTGCGAACGCCGTGCCGGGAATCGTGTCCCTGGCGCCGCGCGGCATCATCGAATTCGTGCCGCCGGAAGATCCCATGGCACGTCGCATCGCCGGTCCGCCCGAGCGTTTGACCCATCGCTACGATCTCGCCACGTTTTTGTCGATTCTGTCGCAGACTGCTACCGTCACGCGTCAGATAGTCCTGGCCGAACACGGACGGGTTTTGGTCGAGTACCAGCGGTAGCGGATGACTCCAGTAAAAAAGCGGGTGGCGGCGATCTGGCTGATCTCCGCCTGGCCCGCGCTCAATTTCTTGATGATGAACTGGTCGGACGTAGCCTGGCGTCCGCTGGTCGCCTTCAGGGGCGTCCTGCTTTTCACGCTGTTGATGGGCGGCATCGGCCATTGGCTCGAGCTTCGCGGCGAAAAGCGTGGCCGTGGAGGCGTGGTGGTGGTGACGTGGGTGGCGACTATCGCGCTGATCTTCGGCTACTCGGCGCTCGCGCTGTTGCTCACCCTGGTGCAAGAAAAGTTCGGACTGCACCTTCCACCGCTGCCGGTGTGGGCGTTCCTCGCGACGCTCATCGTGCCGCTGGTGTTCCTGTCGCGGCGTGCGCCGAAATTCCAGGGGGCATCCACGACATTCTGCTTCATCGTCGTCGGCGTGACGCTCGTGATGCTGGTGAATCAGATCACGATGCGCCAGCCCACCGTGACGGAACAGGATTACATCGCGTCACCGATAGCCGTGAAAGCGGCTCGCCTGCCGGGCCTCAACGTCTACTACATCATCCTTGACGCGTACGCGGGTAACCGCGGCATGAACCAGACGATGGGCTTCGACAACTCGGTCTTTTTTCAGCGCATGGTGGAGCGCGGTTTCGTCGATGCCTCCACGGAAAGCTCCAACTACTTGCGCACCGTACAGACGCTGGGCGGCATATTCGCGCTGGACTATCCGCTCAGCGACAACCCGCTGAGCTGGAAGAATCTCGGTGCGATGTATCCGGAAGTCTTCGAGCGCGAGACCGCGCCGCCGCTCATACGCCGGTTGCACAGCATGGGCTACACCGCCTGGCACTCCGCCACGGTCTGGGGCGGCTGTTCGCACCGGCATCTCGAATGCCTCGGGCTGGAGCTGATCGTCGCCCCCGATTTCGTCACGCAGGCGTTTCTCGGGCCCACGCCCATTGGTCGGCCGCTGATGAAGCTCGCGGCCCAGGAAAACGACACGTTCCTCTCCGTCACGTCGCGCTTGCCGGCATTGATGGCGTCGGAGAAACCGTTCTTCATCTTCGCGCACAACATGGCGCCGCACCCGCCGTTTGTCGTGGATGCGCAATGTCGCCGGCGGCCTTGGGAGGACAAGAACTGGAACGACTGGCTCGCCGAGGATCGTGATGCTTACCTGGGCGCCGTCAAATGCGTCAATGTGCAGGTGGAGCGCATGGTGGACGTGATCATTCGCGCGGATCCGAATGCACTGATCGTGCTGCAGAGTGATCATGGCACTGCGTTCACGGTGGACTGGGAAGCGCCGATGGCCCAATGGTCGGCCGCATCCATTCGCGAGCGCAGTTCCTATCTCAACCTGATCCGCGCTCCGCAGGACTGCCGTCAATGGCTGAACCGTCCAATCGGCCAGATCAACACTGCGCGCTTCGTGGTGGCGTGCCTCGAGGGTCGCGCACCGGACTACCTGCCGGAGCACACCTATCTATCGACGTACTCCGAAGGTCCGGAGAAGGGAATGCTGGTTCACGCCAGCCAATAGGCCCGCGCCATCGGCGAGCCGCTGTCAGGTCGTCTGTTTCGCGAGCAGTCGCGCGATGCGATCGAAAATCCACAGGCAAAGCAGCGAAACACCGAGCACGGGGAGGAACGCGGCCGTCGCCACGATAGCGATCCACAAGCCGCTTCCAATGCGGAATTCCGCGACGCGCGGCGCCGGAATACCGAGAGAACCCGCGGGCCGCCGCCGCCACCACATCACCAACGCCGCGATGCTGGCGGTGATGAGTCCGAGCGCGGTGAAGAGGCCGAGCATCTGATTCGCCGGGCCGAACAGCTGGCCCTCGTGCGCCGCGATGCCGATGCCGATCACGCGATCGAGCGTCGGCTGCTGCGTGAAGCCCTGGTCGCCCAGGATGACGCCGGACTGCGCGTCTATCTCGAGTTCGCGCACGCGCGGGCGATTTTGTGTCTCGGCGCGCACTCGCCAGTAGGGCGCGCGCTCGTTCGGTAGATAGACGCGGACGGGAGGATCGAGACCAAGCGGTGCGACGCGTGCCACGATCTCATCGAGAGTGATCGGCGTGGTCAGTGCGCTGACTGCGGGCGTCGGCTGGTGCGCGGCATGTTCGTCGGCAGTGCCGGTACTCCAGTCCTGCTTCACCGGCGGGTGCGCAAGTTCGCGCAATTGCTTGAGACCGGTGCCCCAGGCCGTGGTCCACGGGAGTGCGGTGACCAGCAGGAACAACGCGAACGCCGACACCCAGATCCCGGTTACCGAATGCAGGTCACGCCAGAGCACGCGTGATCCCCCGCGCAGGCGTGGATAGACAATGCCGGCCAGGCCGCGGCTCTCGCGCGGCCACCACAGATAGAGTCCCGTGACCAGCATGACAATGGCCCAGCTTGCGGCGAGCTCGATGAGAATTGAGCCGCCCGTGCCGGCGTACAGGCTGCCGTGAATGGTGCGCACGATTTCGGTGAGCCGCTGCGTGTGTGGCACGGTTTTGAGGATCGTCAGCGTTTCAGGATGCACGTAGACGATGCGTCCGGAGCCATCCGCTGCATAGAGGTGGACGCGCACGGCGTCATCGGCTTCGCGAGGGATCTCGTAGACGAACAGCTTCGAGCCGGGCAGGGAAGCCAGGGCGGCGTCGATTTGTTGTTGGCCCGTGGCGCGCGCGCCGGTGATTTCCAGCGAATCTACGCCGCGGTCCGCAAAGGCGTCGATCTGCGGCTTGAACAGGTAAATCGAGCCGCTGAGCGCCAGCACGATGACAAACGGGGTGCAGAACAGGCCGGCATGAAAATGCCAGCGCCACAGGGCGCGGTAGGTGATTGATGCCATTCGGGAAACCATTATGGCTTCGCGACGGCGGTTGTTGCCGCAAAAATGCCTGTCCTGTATCTTTCGCGGCCTCGAATTCAGCCCTTTCGGCAGTCGCGTAGCTCAGTGGTAGAGCACCTCCTTGACATGGAGGTGGTCGGTGGTTCGATCCCACTCGCGACTACCAATTTCCTTACAGACCAGCGCACCCTAAATCGCGACCTTCTTCCGAAGGTTTCGGCGGAGATTTGCATGCTCATAGTCCTCGACCCGGTCGCCACGAACATTCGGCCCAAAGCCATCGTCTGACGTGCGGGCGAATGAGCGGGCGTTAGGTCTCGGTTTGACGCTCCTGCTGGCCACGGCAGGTGTGAACGCGGCCCGAGTCGAAGTCGACGTCGAGGGTCTTCCCGAGGAACAACGCGAGGCGGTGCGCGCGACGCTGGCACTCAACGACTATGCCAAGCGCGACATCTCGCGGGCGGAACTACGCTCTGCGTTCAAGGATGCGGACCAACAGATAAAGCTGGCGCTCGAACCTTTCGGTTACTACGACGCCACCGTCGACAAACAACTGAGCGGGGATGCCGAGAACGGCTGGAAGGCGAAGTTCGTCGTGGCGCCCGGCGCCCCAGCCATCGTGCGCAAGGCGCGCGTCGAGGTCGAGGGCGAGGGCAAGGACCAGCGCCGCGTGCGCAAGGCGATCGAGGGCTTCGCTCCCAAAGTCGGTGAGCGCCTCGATCACGCGAGCTATGAGGCCAGCAAGGCCGTCATCGATTCTTCGTTGCGCGGCTCCGGATTTCTCGACGCGAAGATCACGCACCACCGCGTAACCGTTCGTCCGGAAGATGAATCCGCCGATGTGGACCTCGCCTGGGAAAGCGGCCCGCGCTACAAGTTCGGCGATGTGCGTTTCGCCGGCGACGCACCCTTTCCGGAAGAGTTTCTGCGCGACTTCGTGCCGTGGAAGGAAGGTGCGTATTTCAATTCGGAGCAGGTGCTCAACCTGCAGCAGCGCATGGTGGACGCCGACTATTTCGCGCTGGTCTCCGTTCAGCCCGCGCTCGATGAAAAGAAAGATGGCACGGTGCCGATCGACATCCTGCTCAATCGCGACGAGCGCACGGTGTATTCGGGCGAGGTCTACTACAGCACCGACTTTGGTCCGGGCGTTCGCGTCGGTGTGGAACGACGCTGGTTGAACCGGAAGGGGCACAAGGCCGACATCCAGGCCGAGTACTCACAGCGCTTGCAGGAAACCGGGGTGCACTACCAGATACCGCGTCCGGGCCACGAGGATCGTTCCTACGATTTCGGCCTTGCCTACCGCGACGAGACCACCGATGTGAGCCGCTCGCGCAATTTCCAGCTGGCGGTGTCGCGTTCGGAGAAGCGCTGGCACGGCTTCACTCGCACGATCGGGCTGAAATATCTCGATGGCGATTTCGAGCTTGGTCGCGACAAGGAAAATCTCGAGTTCGGTTCCTCCAAACTGGTGTTCGCGGAAGGCTCGTTGAGCCGGCGGCGCGTGAACGACAAGCTGTCACCGCGCAAGGGCTACGCCATGGACTTTGGCGTACGCGTTGCGAGTGACGCATTGTTGTCGGACACCAACCTCGCCCAGGCCTGGGGCCACCTCACCTGGCTGCTGCCGCAGGGCGACAAGGCGCGCATCAAACTACGTGGCGAGGTTGGCGCGATGACCGTCGGCAGCTTCGACGCGCTGCCGCCAGACCTTCGCTTCTTCGCCGGCGGAGATCGATCCATTCGCGGCTTCGACTATCACGAAATCGGCGAGGTGGACGCCAAAGGCAACGTCATTGGCGGCAAATATCTCGCCGTCGGCAGTGCGGAGTACGAGTACTACTTTCTCGAACAATGGGGCGCGGCCGTTTTCGTCGACGCCGGCGATGCGTTCAGCGACAGTTTGTCGCTCAATGTAGGCGCGGGCGTGGGCGTGCGCTGGCGTTCGCCGGTGGGACCGATCCGCATCGACGTCGGATTTCCCGTGCAGTCGAACCTGCCATCGCAAGGAAGTTGGCGTTTGCACATCCAGCTGGGGCCCGACCTGTGAAGGTGCCTTCGATCAGGAAAGTCCTGCTGTGGGGCGGCGGCTCGATCGCACTGCTGTTGGTGATGATCGGAGCATCGATTTCGTGGCTGTTGTTCACGACCTCGGGTGCGCGCTGGGTTGCGGCGACGGTGACGGCACGCTTTGCCCCGCAGATAAAATATGCGCGCATCGATGGCACGATCGCCGGTGAATTGGTGGTCACCGATTTTCAGTTTGATGGCGGCGCGGACAAGGCGCGCATCAACATCAAGTCGATGACCGTCGATCCGACGCTGATGATGCTGTTCTCACGAGTGCTGCGCCTCGACAACGCGCGGGTCCACGGTCTCGTGCTGGTACTGCCGCCGGAGAAGGCGACGCCTGAGCCCGACGAGCCGTTGTGGATCGAACCGCCCCTCGACGTGACCGTCAATGACTTCCTGCTCGCCGACGCCACTATCTATCGCGACAAGGAAAAGCTCGCGACGATCAGGCAAGCGGCGCTCAGTGCGCAATGGAAGGCGCGCGAACTGGTCATCAAGGCGCTCGCGGTGAAGCCTGGGGACATGGAAGGCGAACTGATCGTGTCGGGGCACGTGACGCCTGAGGCGAATACGGTGCGCGGCGCGCTGAAAGCACAGTGGAAGGAAGTCGTGGTGCCGGAGAGTCTGGCCGGCCGCGTGCTGGCGAGCCGCGGCGCACTCTCGATCGAAGGCACGCCCAAGGCGTACGCCGCCTCGGGCGAGCTCGATATCGGGCCACCGAACCAGCTGACGCATGTGTTGCTGGATATCTCCGGTACGGATGAGCTCGCGAACATCAGGCAGCTGGAGTTGAAGCAGCGTGCCGGGCAGTTTGCGCTGAACGGAACTGTGCGTTTTGCGCCGGCAATCGGCTGGGACCTCAACGCCAAGGCGCGCGACTTCAATCCCGGCGAGTTGCTGGCGCAGTGGCCGGGCCGGGTAAACCTGGATGTGGGAAGTGTCGGCAAGCTCGCGGAGGCTGGGCCCAGCGGCACGCTGCACATCGCGTCATTGAGCGGCGAGCTGCGCGGCCGGCCGATCGCGGGCGACGGCGACATCGAATTCGCGGCCCCAGCGAAGCTCGCGGGCGACTTGCGGCTGGCGTCGGGCCAGAGCCGCGTGACGGTCAAGGGATCGAGCGCGGATCGCAGCAGCATCGATGCGACGGTGGATCTCGCGGTGGCGTCGCTGGCCGACTGGTTCCCCGATACGCGCGGTAGTTTGACCGGCCGCTTCACCGTGCGCGGGGTGTGGCCGAAGCTCAACATCGCAGGCAGCGCCGATGGCAAGTCACTCGGCCTGGGCGATAACGGCATCGCAAAGCTGCATGTGGAGGCGACGGTGGCGAGCCCGCTGGACCCCGATGGCAAGGTGCACGCGGTCGCGACGCAGTTGACGGCGGGCGGCCAGATGTTCGCGCAGGTCGCGCTCACTGCGTCGGGCAACCAGGCGAAGCACCGCGTTGCAGTCAGTGCGAATGGCGAACAATTCGACGGATCGGTGGAGATTGCCGGTGGTCTGACGAAAACCGGCTGGAGCGGCGAGCTTGCCGCTTTGCAGTTCAAGGCGGTGGACATCGCCAGCCTGTCACTGCGTGAGCCCTCACGCATCGTCTATGACGCCGGCAACTTCTCGTTGTCGCAGACCTGCCTCGAAGACAAGCCCACGGTGTTGTGCTCGGCCGTGAAGTTCGAGGCGTCGGGTGCGCTCGATGCAGGCTATTCGTTCGAGCACATTCCGCTGAAGCTCGCCAATTCGCTGGCACCGGCGGCGCTGGCTGGCGAGCTGCAGGGCGAGGTGCAGGGCCATGGCCGCGTGCGCCGCGGCCATGACGGCCAGTGGATAGGCGACCTGGCCGTGACCTCGGAATCGGCGCGGCTGGTGATGGCCCAGGACGAACCAGTACCGGCGGCAGCCGCGCTGGCAACCCAGGGCTCGCTGCTCATCTACGAAAACCTCGACATGCAGGCGGATTTCGCCGGCATGAAAGCCAAGGCGAAACTGACGGCGAAGCTCGATCATGGCGGGAATGTGAACGCCTCGATTACGGCATCGGAACTGAACGCGCCCGCGCCGCGCATCGCGGGAAAGCTTCACGCCGCGATTCCCACGCTGGCGCCTTTCGGTGCCTTCGTTCCGGCGGTCGCGAACCTCGATGGCGCAGTCAATGCGGAAATCGAAATCGGCGGAACCTTGGTGAAGCCGGAATTCACCGGCAACGTCGATGCCACCAGGCTTCAAGCCGATCTCGGCAAGCTGGGCATCGAGCTGCGCGAGGGCAAGTTGCGCGGCGAGGCGAAACGCACTGGCGGGTTCAATCTCACCGGCGCGGTGGTATCGGGCAAAGGACGGCTGGAGTTCGACGGCGCGATGGACGAGCGTGGCGTCGTGGACCTCAAGATCCACGGTCAGGATTTTCTGGCGGCCGACATTCCTGCGGCCAACGTTGTCGTTACGCCGGACCTTGCGCTGACCGGAGACAACAAGGGCTATCTACTGAAAGGCGAGGTGACGATTCCGCTCGCGACGATCAACCTGCAGAAGCTGCCGAAGGATTCACCGCCCGGTGTTTCTCCCGACGTGGTGGTGATTCGCAACGGCAAGGAGGTCGAGCGTGCCGCGGAGCGCTCGGGATTGCCGCTGACCACGTCGATCACGGTGATGCTCGGCGACAAGATCGCGGTGAGTGGCTATGGCCTCGATGCCACCGTATCAGGGCAACTGGCCGTGCGCGAAGCTCCCGGTTCCCCGACGACCGGCTCGGGACAGCTGACGGTTGCGGGCCGTTACAAGGCCTACGGCCAGGACCTCACCATCAAGGACGGCCGCCTGCTGTTCGCCGGCACACCGCTCGACAATCCGCGCTTGAGCATAGTGGCGATGCGCGACATCAGCAGCGATCTGAAGACGGGATTGCGCATTGCCGGCTCGGCGCAGCGGCCCATCATCACCGTGATTTCGGATCCGAACGTCGGTGAGGCGGACGCACTCTCGTATCTTGTGACGGGGCGGTCGTTGTCGGATGTCGGCAGCGCCAGCGGCAGGTCGCAGGATGCGCTGGCATCAGCGACGCAGTCACTCGAAGGTGCCGCGGGTGGTCTGGTGGCGAAACGCATCGGCAAGCGGCTCGGGCTCGATGAGGCGGGCGTGGAAGAAAACGAGATGATCGGCGGCTCGGCACTCACCGTCGGAGAGTATCTCTCGCCGCGGCTGTACCTGAGCTATGGCGTTGGTTTGTTCGAGCCGGGCGAAGTCATCGGGCTGCGATACAGGCTTTCGCATGAGATGGCCGTGAAGGTACAGCGCGGCACCGAAGAAACCCGCGCCGGCGTCGAGTACCGAATCGAAAAGTGAATGACGCCGCTCGGGGCGCTGCCAGCTCGGGCCGTTGGCGTTACAGGGTTTTCTTCGGAAGTACCTGCGAGGCCTTCCAGTAGCCGACCCACGGATCCTTTCTTTGCTTGGCGATGCGCTGCGGCACATTGTGGATGTTGAAGTGATCGGCGCGGATGTCATCGTCGATCTCATCCCACGAAACCGGAGTGGAGACGCCCACGCCATTGCGCCAGCGCGGTGAGAAAGCGGCCGCCGCCGTGGCGCCGAATCCGTTGCGTAGATAGTCGATGAATATCTTCCGCTTGCGATTCTTCTCGCCGGTTTTCGAGGTGAACATGGTCGGCGCGAGCCGCTCCATGAACACCGTGACGCTGCGCGAGAACGCCTTGGCCGCTTCCCAATCCGGCAGCGGCTTGGTGAGCGGTGCCACCACGTGCAACCCCTTGCCGCCGGTCGTCTTCACCCAGCTGTCCAGGCCGTGCTCTTTCAGCAGCTTCCGTACGGCGAGTGCGGCCTCGCGCAGCGGTGGATAGGGCAGTTCCGCGCCCGGGTCCAGATCGAACGTCAGCCGGTCGGCATGCGTTGGTTTGGGCATCACCGAACCCCAGCTGTGCAGCTCGACCGCGCCGATCTGTGCGAGGTGGAGCAGGCCTTCGGGTGAATCACAGACGACGAAGTCCGGATCCTTGTCGGCATTCGGGATCGTCACGATCCGCAGCCCGGCGCTCGAGCTGTCGAGAAAATGCTTCTGGAAGAATGGCGACGTGCCGTGCGTGTTGCGCAGGATCGACAGCGGCCGCTCGCGGTAGTGAGGCATGGCCACTTCACCGACCGCCGCGAAATATTCCGCCAACTCTAGTTTCGTGATGCCGTCGTGCGGGTAGAGGATGCGATCGGGATGCGTGAGTCGCTGTCCGCCGACGCCGGCTTCCTCGCTGGCAGTTGCGCTCGACTTCGGACGCGCCGCCGTTTTCGCGCGGGCTGGAGAAGATCGCTTCGCCTTTTTCACGACATCCTCCGTGTGCTCAGGCTCTTCGCGCACCACCGTTTTCGGATCGCGGTCTGCGCGCATGCCCAGGTAACGAGGCTGGCGCAGGATGCCGCTGTGGGTCCAGTCGGCGAATGCCACCTGGATCACCAGCTGCGGCTTCATCCAATGCCAGATCTCGCCCGAACGTTTGTCGGGATGATTGTCGAAGGGACTGTGCTTCTGCGCCAGCTTCTTCGAGCGCTCATGCCACTGCGCGCGCTCTTTCGCATCGAAACCGCCGCCCACGCGACCGACGTATTTGAGCCCTTTGCCGGACTTCACGCCGACCAGCAAGGACGAGAACGTGCCCGTGCCGCGGCCGGGAAGAAAGGCGGCCCCACCCACGACGAATTCCTGCTCGCGATGGCATTTGATCTTGAGCCAGTTCGTGGACCGGTCGCCGGTGTATGGCGAATCGATCTTCTTCGCGACGAGGCCTTCCAGGTGCTGGTTGCAGACGCGGGTCAGCAGCTCCGCGCTGTCGCTGTGGATCTGGTCCGCCAGGCGCAGCGGGCCGGTGGCTGGTAGTTTGGCGAAGGCGGCGTCGAGGCGCGCCTTGCGATCTGCCAGCGGCAGTCCTCGCAGGTCTTCGCCGCGGTAGTAGAGCAGGTCGAATATGCACAGCTGCAGCTCATCGAGGTGGCCTTGCTCCATCGTGTGCTGGAGCAGTGAAAAATCCGAGCGTCCATTGGGATCGGTCACGATCAGTTCGCCATCGACCCATGCGCCATCGAGATTCGCCCTGGCCAGTGCGTCGACCACCGGACCTGTCTTGTGAGTCCAGTCGATGCCATTGCGGGAAATGCAGCGAACGTCACCACCATCGCAGCGACTCAGCAGCCGCACCCCGTCGTATTTCAGCTCGAATACCCAGCCTTCGTCGCGTGGCACTTCGTCGACGAGCGTCGCCAACATCGGTTTGAGACTTGTCGGCAACGCAGCGCCGCGAGTCCCGCCACTCTTGCGACCGCGGGGTTTTGGGGCAGTCTGGGTTGTGACCTTGATCGGTGTGGCCTTCGCCGCCGGCGGATGCCGGAGCATGCGCTTTGGCTCATCGGCCTTGCCGGCATCGATGACGTCGGCATCCGCGCCGGCGCGAGCCGAGAAGTCGTTGCTCTTCATGAGCAGCCAGCTCTGCTGCTTGCCCTGCATGCGGGTGCGCACCAGGTGCCAGCGGCCTGACAGCTTCTTGCCGAACATCTCGAATTCCAGATGTCCCTTCTTCAAGCCCTTGGCGAAATCGCCTACCGGTTCCCAGGTACCGTTGTCCCAGATGTCAACTTGCCCGCCACCATATTGACCTTTCGGGATAGCGCCTTCGAATTTCGCATAGGCGAGGGGATGGTCTTCGACTTCAACCGCCAGCCGCTTGTCGGCCGGATCGAGCGATGGACCCTTGGGCACAGCCCAACTACGCAACGTGCCTTCCCATTCCAGCCGGAAGTCCCAGTGCAGGCGCCGCGCGGCATGCTTCTGCACGACGAAAGTGAGCTTCTTGCCACGTGCGGCGCGGCCGGCCTTCTCGCTGGGCTCAGCGGTCTTCTTGAAGTCGCGCCTGGCGACGTAGCGCTTGAGGCGCGCCGGATTGCGATGTCCCGCGTCCGCCATGCATCAGGCGCGCCGTGCGACGCGCGGATTGGCGGTACGCCGTCGCGCGG
This sequence comes from Pseudomonadota bacterium, assembly GCA_039930985.1. Lineage (GTDB taxonomy): Bacteria > Pseudomonadota > Gammaproteobacteria > Steroidobacterales > Steroidobacteraceae > CADEED01. The sequence continues at coordinate 741 of JBDTSV010000144.1, read as the reverse complement.
AGGCATGCTTGCGCTTCGTGGCGCGCGCGGCACCATCGGCTGCGCCGCCACCTTTTTGCGCGAGGCTCTTCTCCAGCAGCGACATGAGGTCGACCACCTTTCCACCGCCGCTCGGGCGCTCGGCGGCTTCCTGCTCGGGCTCGGTGAGCGTGTGCGTCTGGCCGGCCTTCACCTTCTGGTGGATTCGCTTCAACAGATCGTCGCGATAGGTATCGCTGAACGCATCCGGCTTCCACTGCTCGCTCATCTCGTCGACGAGCTTGAGCGCCATCTGCAATTCTCGGCCCCCGGCCGTGTTGGCTTTCTTCGCGGCCGCCGCGGCCACGTCCGGATGAGGCTGGATTTCCTGCTGGTAGCGCAGCGTGTTCAACACGATGACCTTGTCGACCGGCATCAGCGCCGCGACGTGCTGTCGGCTGCGCAACACGAACGTCGCCACGGCAAGCTTCTTCGATTGCTCCAGCGCTTCGCGCAGCAGTGAGTAGACCCGCTCGCCGTTCTTGTCGGGCATGAGGAAGTAGGGCGTGTCGAAGTAGTAAGGCGCAATCGCGTCGCGATCGACGAAGGTCTGGATGTCGATGGTCCGAGACGCCTCGACGTTGGCGCGGCGGAAGTCCTCGTCCGTGAGCACCACGTATTCGCCCTTCTCATATTCATACCCCTTTACGACGTCGTTCCACTCCACCACCTTGCCGGTCGACTTGTTGTAGCGCTGGTAGCCGACCGGCGCGAAGTCACGCT
>JBDTSV010000143.1:0-10590 GCA_039930985.1 Pseudomonadota bacterium | reverse complement strand
ATATCTGGCGCCCGCTGCAATGGAATCTGGTAGTCGTCGTCGAGCGGGATCAACAACGCGTTGAGCGTGCGGGCCCGTTGCGACCTGGCTTGTCGGTAGAGATGGAACGCTTCGGCCGACTGGGTGGTCGAGCCTCCGGTCGGTGAATTCGCAGATGCATTTGCGGCTGAAGTTCGCGTGCGCTGGTTACGATCCGCACGAGTCCCCAACGCACTCAACATCTGGCGCGCCTCTTGAAAGTCGCCGCGCCAGAGAAGCGCGGTCCCTTGACAGGCGAGACCATAGGCCTCGTCCGCGCTCATTTTCCCGTCAGCGACAACGACGCGCGTGGCCGGCGGCGAACCGTTATGGGAGCGCCACAGTGCCTCGAAAGCCTTGTCATGTTCGAGCCAATGAATGATCGGGATAGAGCCTGCGCCAGTCACAGCGTTTACTTCAGCAGCGGGTGATCTTCCGGCAGCTGCTTCGAATACCAGATAGCCAGCTTGTGCCGCATGGTCGTCTCCGCAACCTGGTCTTCGGGCAGCGGCTGGATCATCTTGTCGTGCACCAGCAGCCGGTAAACGTAGAGCAACTTCTGGCTCGCGGAATCCGTCGGCTCGAATTCCACGGCGCCCCGCTCTTGCGCATATTTCATCGCCGCGAGCAGCCCCGCCTTGAACAGCTCGGCCTCGTGCTTCAGTTTCTTCATGGCAATGGGGATCCACTTGGAGAATGGGCGGGATTCTAATGCGGCGGACTGCGAGTATTCTTCGGCGATACGAATCAAGCCGGCATTGCACCCCTCGACCCGCTACCTAAGCTGCGTCACGATGACCGCCTCACCAACCGCAAGACCGCAAAACAGCGCAGAACGGCTGGTTTACAAGATCGCTGCGCAGCCGGAATTCAGCGCCATCCACCGTCTCAACTACGAAACCTTCGTCGAAGAAATCCCGCAGCACGCGCCAAATACCGGGCGCCTGCTGATAGACCGCTTTCACGCCCAGAATACCTATGTAGTCTGCCTCGCGGACACCCGTCTGGTGGGCATGGTCAGCGGCCGAAGTGAACGGCCGTTTTCCCTGGACCAAAAATTGGCAAATCTCGATCGCTGCCTGCCGCCCCATCGCAACGCGCTGGAAATACGTCTGCTCGCGGTCAGGCGCGAGTACCGCAAGACTTCGGTATTCATCGGGCTCATGAGATTTCTGTCCACACATTTCATGGAGCGGGGCTGCGACCTCGCGGTGATCTCGGGAACAGTGCGTCAATTGAAGCTCTATCGGCATCTCGGATTCGAGGCATTTGGCGATCGCGTGGGCGCAGCCGACGCAACCTACCAACCAATGTACCTTACGCTGGATGAATTTTGCCGCCGCTCGGCCTCCTGGCGCGGCTCGGCAACTTCGCCATGACGGCAAATTTTCTCACCGGCCCGGTGGCCCTGCGGCCAGAGGTGCACGCCGCCTTCCGGTCCGCACCGATCTCGCACCGCGAACTCGAGTTCCTGGACATGATGTCGCGTACGAGAGCCTCGTTGAACGCGCTGGTGAATGCGTCGCACGTGGCGCTGCTGGTCGGCAGCGGCACGCTGGCAAACGACGCCGTCGCGGCACAGATCAGGAGTATCGGTGGCCCGGGAATGGTGTTGTCGAATGGTGAGTTCGGCGAACGACTGATCGATCACGCGCGCCGCTGGGAGCTTGCGTTCACCGCTGAAGAGCAGCGCTGGGGCAACGCATTCGATTGGCAGCGAGTGCGACAGGCTGCTGAACGGTGCCAGCCAAAGTGGATCTGGGCGGTGCTTACCGAGACCTCCACTGGCGTGGCGAATCCCATGGCTGAACTAGTGGCACTCAGCGAGCACCTGGACGCGGACCTCTGCCTCGACGCGGTCAGCGCGATCGGCCTGATGCCGGTGGACTTGCGGCACGCGCGCTTCGCGACGGCGGTGAGCGGCAAGGGCCTGGCTTCGTTTCCCGGGCTGGCAGCGGTCTTCCACGACGGGCGTCTCGCGAGCCCGGATCGCATACCGCGGTACCTGGACCTGGCTAACTACGAAGCGGCGGATAGCGTGCCGTTCACGCACTCGTCGAACCTGCTGGCCGCGCTCGATCGTTCGTTGGCGCTGACGCATTGGCCGCAGAAGTTCGAGGATGTCCGGAAGAAATCCAAAATACTGCGCGACGCACTTCGAAGTCATGGGCTGCCGCCGCTGGCGCTGGATGCGCACGCCGCTCCCGGCATCGTCACATTGGCGATTCCCGCGGCGATCAGCGCCGCGGATGTGGCACTTGCCCTGGCTGCGCAAGACATGCAGGTCGCCTGTCACAGCCGTTATCTGCAACAACGCAACTGGCTGCAGATCTGCCTGATGGGCGAACTGGATGAAGTGGCCTTGCGCCTGCTGCCGGCCGCGCTGGCCGGACCAGTGACTACCGCGATCGGGAGAAGTCCTCGACCCTTCTCCGCTACGAGCTAACTCTTGCCGGCCGGACCAGGTTTCGGCTGTAGAGCCCGCTTCTCAGCTTGCTGCTCGTCGTTCTTGTCCTTCTTGTTCTTCTTCTTGTCCTTGTCCTTGTCCTTGGGCTTGTCGGGATCGATGTCACCAAGATTCTTCTTCACGTCACGCAGCGTGATGGACCCCTCGAGCGAGCGAGCGAACGCGCTCACGAACGCGTTACGCAGCACGCTGGCGATCGTCGCGAACAGGCTGGTGTGCGGATCCTCGATGGTGCCCGAGAATGGAATGCGCGCCGCAACCTGGTCCGCATCGGGGTTCTCGAGGACGTTGGCGGCAAAGTCGAGGAACCCTTCCCAAATACGCTTGAGCGCGCTCCGCTCTTCTTCATCGGAACGGTAGATATCCACGTCCTGCAGGATCGGCTTCGCGTAGCCTTTGAATTTTCCGTCGGCCGCCGCGAGCTCCATGTACAGCTCGAACTTTCCGGCCTCGGCGTCCGCCTTGATGTACTGGCGCAGCCAAGGATTCACCCGTGGCAGCTGCACTTTTTTCACCTCCATGTTGACGTCGAAGGTGGGCTTGGCGGCGAACGCGTCGACGCTGCCGTCCACGCGCGCGGGCGCGCCATCGAGAACGTCCGCCACCAGGTGAAAGTCCGCGAACGTTTCCTTGCCGGCGTCGATGACATTGGTGAGATTGGAAACCCGGCCAAACACGTGCCGCGCCTTGATCGCATCCTGCGTCTTGATGCCGGGAGCGAGGAAACGCACCGTGCCGTCGTCGACCTTGATGGTGTTGAAGCGAAACGGAAACAGCTCTTCGAGCCGCGCATTCCAGTTTTCTTCCTTGCCGAGCTGCGTGTCCGCCGCAGTGCGGCCACGAACCAGGTTCAGTTCAGGTCGGACGAACGCAGCTTCGGAAACAATCGAGCCGCGAAACAGGCTGTGCCACTCAACCGAGAGATTGACGCGTTCGCCCCGAAAGAACGGCACTGGCCGCGAAGCGCCGGTCTTCACGATCTCGATGTTGTCGATGCTGTACGCACCGCGCCAAAGGTGAATGTCGATGTCACCCACATGGCCCTGGTATGAATCGAGCGCGGCGAGCTTGTGGTTGACGAAGTCTTCGACAAAAAATGGAAGCGCCACCCTGGCTGCGACGAGCAGCAGCAGCACGGCCGACAATGCGATGACGAGCTTGCGTTTACGGGTCATGGCGGCACCAATAAAAGAGGCCGCGCAAGGCGGCCTCCCGTGTGAATCCAGGTTCGCGCCGTGAAGCGCCTGTTTGAATCCACGCCCGCATTGTGGACACGTGCGCACCGTGACCCAAGCGGCGATCTGCCGTAGATTGCGTCGCTCGATTCTTACAAGGCCCTGTCATGAAACGCGTGGCGATACTGTCTCTTTTCTCGATCTGCGCGGCTCTCGGCCACGCCGGCGACGCCGACTGGTCCGCCTATGGGGGCGACGCGGCCAAGACGCGACACTCCGGGCTCGCGCAGATCAATCGCGACAATGTCAATCAACTCGCGCTCGCGTGGCAGTTCGATACTGCCGAGAAAGGCGACACGCAGACGCAGCCGATCGTGGTCGGCAGAACGTTGTACGGCTACACGCCGTCGCACAAGACGTTCGCGCTCGACGCCGCCACCGGCAAACAACTCTGGTTGTTCGACTCCGGCATTGCCGGCGTGGGCGCGAACCGCGGACTCATGTATTGGGCTGCCGGTAAGGATTCGCGCCTGTTCGCCGCGGTCGACAACTTTGTCTATGCGCTGGATCCCGCCACCGGCAAGCCGATCGCCGGATTCGGCAAGGACGGCCGTATCGATCTGCGCGAGAACCTGGGGCGCGATCCGGCGTCGCAGTCCGTGCGCCTGACGACACCGGGCGTCATCTATCGCGACCTGCTGATACTCGGCGGACGCGTCAGCGAAAGCCTGCCGGCATCGCCCGGGCACGTGCGGGCCTACGATGTCAGAACCGGTGCGCTGCGCTGGAGCTTCCACACCATTCCACAGCCCGGCGAACCGGGCTTTGACACCTGGCCGAAAGAGGCGTGGCGATACATCGGCGGCGCCAATAGCTGGCCGGGCATGACGCTGGATGCGAAGCGCGGTGTGGTGTTCGTGCCGACGGGCTCCGCTGCCGCGGATTTCTATGGCGCCAACCGCCTCGGTGACAACCTGTACGCAAACTGCCTGCTGGCGCTCGACGCCGCCACCGGCAGGCTGCGCTGGCATTTCCAGTTCGTGAAGCACGACGTGCTCGATCGCGATCTCCCCACCGCGCCGACGCTGGTCACACTGCGCGTCAAAGGAAAGCGCATCGACGCGCTGGTGCAGACCACCAAACAGGGTTTCGTGTTCGTGCTCGATCGCGACACGGGCAAACCAGTGTTTCCGATCGAGGAAGTACCCGCGCCGGTCACCGACGTGCCCGGCGAGGCCAGCAACCCTACCTACCTGCGCCCCAGGTTGCACGCGCCTTACGCGCGCCAGCGCCTGACCGCCAACGACCTCACCACGCGCACGCCGGAAGCCGCCACCTGGGCGCGCGAGCAGTTCGCGAGGATGCGCAGCGATGGCCCATTTAAGCCGCTGAGCGTGGGCGTCGACACCACTATCTATCCGGGCTTCGACGGCGGCGCCGAATGGGGTGGCCCGGCATACGATCCGGACAGCGGGATCCTGTACGTGAACGCCAACGAGATGGCCTGGCTAGGCTCGCTGGCCGCGAACGACACCGGCCGAAGCACCGGCAAGTCGCTCTACCTTCGCGACTGCGCCGCCTGCCATGGCGACGCCGGCCAGGGTTCGCCGCCGCAATTTCCGTCGCTCGTTGGCATCGCGGGTCGCATGTCCGCCGAGCAATTCGCCGAACGCGTGCATAAAGGTGGCGGCCGCATGCCGGCCTTTCCCAACCTGCAGAAGGAGGCGTTGCAGGCGCTCGGCGCGTTCCTCGCCGACGGCAGCGACATTCCCGCGGGCGCGCCCGACATGTCGCCCATCAACCAGCAATACCGCTTCACCGGTTACCGGCGCTGGCTCGATCCCGAGGGTTATCCCGCGGTCGGCATGCCCTGGGGTACGCTCAATGCCATCGATCTCGCCACCGGCAAATACCTCTGGCGCATTCCATTCGGGGAATTCCCCGAGTTGGCCGCGAAGGGCCTGAAGGACACCGGCAGCGAGAATTACGGCGGACCCCTGGTAACCAGAGGCGGCCTGCTGTTCATCGGCGCGACCATCCACGATCGCAAGTTCCACGCCTTCGACAAGCGCAGCGGCAAACTACTTTGGCAGACGGCGTTGCCCTTCTCCGCCGACGCGACACCAATCACCTATCAGATCGACGGACGTCAGTATGTCGCGATCTTTGCCAGTGGCGGAAAGGAACGAAAGGGATCGCCAGGCGGCGTGTATCTCTCGTATGCCTTGCCGCGCAAATAGTTACGCCTTGGCCCGTGCCACGAAGTTCAGCGCCACCGAGTTCATGCAATAGCGCAGGCCGGTCGGATCCGGACCGTCGCCGAACACGTGCCCGAGATGGGCGTCGCAACGCTTGCACGACACTTCAGTACCCATGGTGAAACTGCTGTAACCCGACTCGGTGACATTGGCACTCGAGATCGCCTTCCAGAAACTCGGCCAGCCCGTGCCGGACTCGAACTTGGTTTTCGAATCGAACAGCGTTGTGTCGCAGCAGATGCAGTGATAGAGGCCGTCGTCATGATTGGCATTGTATTTGCCACTGAAGGGACGTTCCGTGCCCGCCTGCCGGGTGACATGGAAAGATTCCGGCGCAAGTTGTTTGCGCCAGTCCGCTTCGGATTTCATCACGCGCGCCACGCTCGTCTTGCCGAGACTCTTGCCGGCGGCGGAAAAATTCTCGATCTCCACGTTGACCGGCTTGATCTTGTCGTCCGCGCGCACACAGGCCGCCACGGCCAAAGCCAGCGGCGCCGCGATGGCACCGGACAGAAATCTCCGTCGTGAGCCGTTTGCATGATCCATTCGCGTCTCCTCGTCACTCAGCCGAAAGTGAATGAATAAGCCTCGACGTTCGCGTCGAGGAATTCGATGGTGAATTCGCGTTCCTGGACTTCACCCGTTTGCCGGATGAGCTGATACAGCCGCTGTTCGCGCACCGTGCCGGTGCCATTCGCGTCGATGTCCATGCCGTGATCGCGCTGCGGCGCTTTGCCATCAAGCGTCACGCGAAAGCGGATCGCCTTTCCCTGGGCGCCCGGCCCCAGGACCAGGTGCAGATCCCGCGCGCGGAATCGGAACGCGATCTTTCCGGGTGCTGCATCGAGGCGCGCACGCTCCTTCGTCACCTGCCAGCGGCCGGCGAGCGCCCACTGGTTGAGTGACAGCGATGCAGGCAGTGCGTACGCCTTCACGACATCGCGGCCGAACGATCCTGGCGAGGAGAAGTTTTCGGCGCGCTCGAATCCAAGATACGTTTCGGGCGAAGCCACGTTAAGCGTATCGGCTGCCGCGGAGATGCCCGCCCCTGCCGCGTCGCTGATCGGGTCCGGTAGTTTGGCGACACCCGCCTCGGTGAGCAGCGCGCGAATGGTGCGCTCGGAGCGTTCGTACTTGCCTTCACCGAAGTGGTGCCCGCGGATCTGTCCTTTGGCGTCGATGAAATAGTGCGCCGGCCAGAAGCGATTGTTGAATGCCTTCCAGATGGCGAAGTCATTGTCGAGCGCCACCGGGTACTTGATGCCGAACCTGGCGATCGCCTGGCGCACATTGTCGGTGTCTTTCTCGAACGCGAACTCCGGCGAATGCACGCCGATGATCACGAGGCCGGCGTCCTTGTAGTGGCTGTACCAGGCATTGATGTAGGGCAACGCCCGCAGGCAGTTGATGCAGGAATAGGTCCAGAAATCGATGACGACGACTTTGCCACGCAGGCTCTCGCGCGTCAGCGGCTGCGAGTTGAGCCAACCCGTGGCGCCCGCAAGCTCCGGTAGTTCGCCTTCCCCGGCCGCGGCACCGGAGCCGTGGTTCGCCGCCATCATGGCGCCACCGGACATCGCCTCGTTGCCACCCTGCTTGTCCGGGTTGGCGCTCATCATCATTGCGCCGCTCGCGTCGGCCGAATTCGCAGCCATCATGGCCCCGCCCTCGGGCCTCGATTCGGGCTGCGCATCGGGCTGAAATTTCGCCACCAGCCACTGCTCGACCGAATTGGTGCGCTCTGCCGACAGATTGGTGAGCACTCCCGTATCCCAACCGAGCGCGATGGCGGCAACGCCGACGAGCACGGCAACGCCCAATCCGCGCCGCACCCATTCGCCAGCACCCAGCGAACGCTTGAGCGTGATGAACACGCGCCCGCCAATGACGGTGGCCAGTGCCAAGGAAGCCACTGCGCCCGCCGAATAGGCAAACAACAGCAAACTGGTCTGCGCATTGGGTCCGTTGATGGCAGCACCGGTCAGGATGAGACCGAGGATGGGCCCCGCGCACGGCGCCCACAGGAAGCCGGTCGCCACGCCTAACAACGCGGATTGCAGCACTGAAGGCTCAGCGCCGCCGCTGCTCGTCAGCAGGCGATTGCCGAGCGCCACGAACGGCCGCGAAATGAAGTCCGCCACGCGCCGCGACAGCAGCGCGACACCAAACACCGCCAGCAACACCAACGCGACGAGGCGACCGGCACTGTTGACGCGCACCGCCCAGGCCCCGCCGACCGCCGCCAGCGTCGCGATGGCGGCGAAGGTCAGTGCCATGCCGGCCAGCAACGGCAGGGTGCTGCGCGCGAACGAGCGGTCGGCGCGCGCGAATACGAACGGCAACACCGGCAGGATGCAGGGACTCAGGATGGTGAGCGCGCCGCCCAGGAACGCCAGCAGGGCTAACAACATTACTTCGATCCCGCGACCGTCACGGCGCGCGCGTTGTAGAACCCCGGGAGCAGCCGCTGAAAGTTGCGCACCTTGGGCAGGTCATTGATAGCGATGTACGGATTGGTGGGATGATTGAGCAGATAGTCCTGGTGATAGGCCTCGGCGGCATAGAACTTCTTGAGCGGGTCGACGCGCGTGGCGATTCTGCGCGAATACACCGCAGCCTCGTTGAGCTGAGCGATGTAGGCGTCGGCGATCTTCTTTTGCATGTCGTTGGCGTAGAAAATCGCCGACCGATACTGCGTGCCGGAATCCGGACCCTGGCGATTCAGCTGCGTGGGGTCGTGCGCTACCGAGAAGAACACCTGCAGGATCTGTCCGTAGGTTACCTGCGCAGGATCGAAGTTGATCTGCACGGATTCCGCATGGCCCGAATCGCCCTCGCTCACCGCTTCATAGTCGGCGGTGGAGCGCTCACCACCGGCGTAGCCCGACAGTACGTTCTTGACGCCCTTCATATGCTGGAACACGCCCTGCACGCCCCAGAAACAACCGCCCGCCAGCACAGCGGTTTGCGTATTCCCCGCGGCGGCCGGCTGGTCGAATGCCGGCGCGGGAATCTTGACCGCTTCTTCCGCGCAAGCGACAACACTCATGAACGCGGCCATCAAACCCAGGATTCGCAACATGAAACCTCCACGTCGGTATGTACGAATGAGACCGGGATACCCGATGCATTATTTCGCGCACCGGCAGGCATTCTGTCATGTGAAAGGCGATTGCCGCGCCGGCAGGTCTGAGACCCCGATCTGAGCCCACAATTCCCGAGCCGCGAATGGCGAACCGAATTGTCTCGCTAGAGCTCGATGTCGGTCGCCAGCACGATGACGCCGCGCGTGGGCATGCGGAAAAATTCCGCCGCCTGCGCGCTGCGACGCTGCAGGAACGCAAACGCGCGCGATTTCAGCCCGGCAAACCCCGGCCGCGGACGCGCCCGCACCAGGTGCCAGCCCAGGAAGAACGAGGAATCCTCGGCAAACACGTTGAGCCCTTGCCGGCGCGCGTTGCGCAGGGCCTCACCAACGTCCGGTGTTTCCATGAAGCCAAACCTTGCCCGCACGTCATAAACACCCGGATGCAGTTCCTCGACGACCACGCGACACAGCGGATCGGTGCGCGGTATGCGTTGGATCTCGATGTGCAGGATGACTATCTGCTCGTGGTGAACTTTGTTGTGTTCGAGATTGCGCAGCAACGCGGTGGGCACGAATCCGCTCTGGCTCACGAGGAACACCGCCGTGCCGGGCACCTTGGCGGCGGGAAAAAGCAGCTCCGGTAGCCGCTTGATCGGTACCGCGCGATCTTCGAGCTCGGCCCGCAATCGCAGGCGGCCGTCGCGCCAGGTGATGAACATCGCGAACATCAGGCCGGCCAGCGCCAGCGGCACCCAGCCGCCACTGGCGATCTTGGTGATATTCCCCGCGACGAACGCCAGGTCCACGAGCAGCATGAGGCCGAAGAGCGTCGCCACGCGCCACACCGGCCAGCTCCACAGCGAACCGGCGACCAGCGCGCCTAACAAAGTGGTGATCAGCATCGTACCAACCACCGAAGCGCCATACGCGGCCGAGAGCGCGCTCGAGCTGCCGAAACCAATGACGAACAGGACCACCGCGATGAGCATGAAGAGATTCGCGGCCGGCACGTAGATCTGGCCGTGCGCCTCGGCCGAGGTCTGCAGCACCCGTACGCGCGGCAACAGGTCGAGCTGCACCGCCTCGCGCGTCACGGAGAACGCGCCGGAGATGACCGCCTGCGAGGCGATGACGGTGGCAGCCGTCGACAGCAACACCAGCACGGGCAGCAACGACTGCGGCGCCAGCGCATAAAAAGGATTCGCGATCGGCGCGCTCGCCTCCAACAGCAACGCGCCCTGGCCGAAGTAGTTGATCAGGAGTGCCGGCCAGACCAGCACCAACCACGCCAGTTGTACCGGCCGTCGTCCGAAGTGACCCATGTCGGCATACAGCGCTTCGGCGCCGGTCACGACGAGGAACACTGCGCCGAGGATTACCAGCGCGAGCTTGGGATGCGCGCCGAGCAACTGCAGCGCGTACCAGGGATTCACGGCTTCGAGCACGCGCGGCGCGCGCACGATTTCCATGGCGCCGAGAACCGCGAGCGCCACGAACCAGAAAATCATGACGGGGCCGAAGAGTCGTCCGACTCGCTCGGTGCCGCGGCGCTGGATCGCGAACAGAACGACGATGACCGCGAGC
>JBDTSV010000142.1:0-36448 GCA_039930985.1 Pseudomonadota bacterium | reverse complement strand
CCACGGCGCGCCCTTGTTCCAGCGCGGCGCTTCTTCGCCGGTCGCCTCAGGATTCGCGCGGATGTCGAAAGCCGACGTGGCCTGCGTCCAGTACTCGCCGATGCCGTGCTCGATGACCTGGAATTCCTGCGACAACGCCCAGGACTTCCAGTAGTCGACGCCGAAGTCTCCGCGGCTGTGATACAGGATTCCCGAATCCTTGAGCTCGGTCAGACGGGGCTCCCACTTCTTCTCGCCCCACTTGAAGCTGGCGCGCAAGTGATAGTTGGAGAATTCCTGTTTGGTGGTGACGCAGCCGTAGATTTCGCCGCTGATGCGCAGCACGGGCTTGCCGGCCTGCTGAATCACGGTGAACACGCTCTGCCCCGGCGGATTGAGCCCCACCGGCTTCAGGTCTGGCAGCGCCGAACCCTTGAGCACGCTCATGATCTGATCGCCGCGATAGCTCAGGTAGACGTCAAACTGCGAGAGGTTCGCGTCGAGCAGTGGCTTCCAGTCACTCGCCTGGTCAGCAGCGCTCGCGGTCAGTGATGCGACGGAGAGAACGAAAATGCGCAACGCGTTTTTCATGGGCGGCGAGTACACGCGATGTCCCGGCCGCGGTCAAGAAACCGAAGCCTGGCTACTTTCGCGGGCGCAGCCGCGTCGCCACCGTGAGCTCGCCGATCTTCGTGCCCATGTTCTTGCCGGTCTCGGTCGAGAAGCGATAGTGAAATCCGGCCCAGACGCGCGCGTTCGAAACCTCGGCAACGTAGTCGGATAGCCGGGTGAAACGCCGGGTCACGCCCGGCGCCGTGTTGCTGGTCAGCGATATTTCACCGACCTCGTCACCGACGATCGCGCGCAGCGCGGCAGCCACCGCCGCCGCACTGATGCAATGCGCACACGGGTACTCGGGATGCAGCGGCGTTTCCCCGAGTGGCTGCCACGTCGGGTCGCGCGGCGTCGACGGATTCTGCGACAGGTCGGCATTGCGGATCGCCGTGACCGGCCGCCAGAAGTTGTAGTGATACTTCGCCTCGAACACGGCGATGAAGGAATCCGCCGCGGCCATGGATGTGAGCGCGTACAGCCGCGCGCAATCGAGCAGGTTCATCTGCTTCATCAGCGCCACCTGGCGCACCACGGGGTTGTAGGTTCGCGCCCCCGTCAGCAACCAGAATCTCGCGACCGTAGTCTGCTCGGCGCTGCGTGCAGTGCTCGCAAGTGATCCCATCTCGCGAATCTCATTAACGTCGTGAGTCCAGGTCTCCGAACTCAACGCCGGAGGCCCCGCCGGCCGAAACTGCGCGGCACTGCTCATCACCCACGGCTTGTAAGTGCGCACGAGGAACCCGGCGACCGCCTGCGTGGGCACGTAGACTCCTGCCTGCGTGAAGGGCCGATAGTCATCGGCACCCATGCCATCGGCAGCGTGAAGATCGAGCAGGTCGGTGGCGGCTTTGCGGCCGACGAGGATGCCGCGTTCCTTCGACGGACCTTCGGCGACCGAAGCCAGATTCTTGCCGAGCTCGGCATCGAGCGTGGTTTGCTGATCGGGGTAGAGCGCGACCAATACCGCATGCGCGGCACTGGCCGCGGCGGCCTCACGTGATGTGTTGCGGTCGGCGACGAGCTCTTGCCCGTACGGCTGGTAGCGGCGTTCGATGGCATTGACGGCCTCGAACATCGCCACGTGCATCAGCGCCAGCGTGCGCGCGAGCGGTGGCGGCGCGAGTCGCTTCTCGGCTCCGATGGCGTCCGCGGTCGCGCTCCAGTCCATGACGAGGTCGGCGCGCGCGAACGTCGACACCGCGGCGAGCAGCACCAGCGCGGCGGCACGAAGTTTTCTGACGTTCATCACTTGTCCTGCCCGTGATGATCACGGTCGTCGAGCGGAAGAAGGAAATGGTTGAAGGTCCAGTCTGCCACGCTTCTGCCCTGAGTACGCGCTGCAAGGTCGGCGAAGCGGAAGTGGATACCCAGATAGATGCGAGCGTCGACGACGTCCTGGGCGGCGTCCGAGAAGCGGTAGTACCTGCGGGCCTTCAGCACAGCCTGCGGCGCGAGACTCGTGACTTCGAAAGCAAACCGGTCCGTGCCGAAGAACAATTCGAGCGTGCGCGTCATCGCACCGGTCACACTGTTCGCGCCCGAGGAGTAGTCCGGATAGTTAGGATTGTTGATCAACGATTGCCACGCCGGATCGCCGATGGTCGCCGGATTGCCGTCGGCGTCGCCTTCCTGGATCGCCGTGATCGGCCGCCAGGCAGCGTAGAACTTCTTGCTGTCCCAGCTGGTGATGAGCGCATCGGCGGTGGCGAGATTGGCGAGCGCGAATAGCCGTGCGGTGTCGCCGCTCCTGCGCAGGTTCCGGTCGGCGATCCCGCGCAGCGCGCGATTCCACTGCGCCGGAAAGTTGTCGCTGTAGAAATAGGCGAGATCCGTCTGTTCGACGGTGCGGCGAACGCTCGCGAGCGAGCCGATCTCCTTGACCTCGTTGTAGTCGCGCGTGTAGCGGTCGCTGGTCAATGCCGGTGGCGGCGGGGCGCGAAACCGTGTCGGGCTCGTCAGGGTGAAAGGATCGAACTCGGCCATCCACGGTGTCGCCATCGGCGAGAACGGTGGCGGTGTGGGCGGATTCCCGAGAAACGACGGCGTCGGACGCCAGGTGCCCGGGACGTTGCCGCCGACAAACGGCGGCGGCAGCGGATTGGGATTTACACGCCGCAGTGGAAGAATGCGCGCGGCGACCCGTTGGCCGACGAGAATGCCGGGATCGCCATTGAGACCTCTATCCGCGAGGTAGTTGAAATAGGTGGTGTCGAGAGAGGTCGCCTGCGCGGGGTACATCCCCACGAGCACGTCGTGCGCTGCGGCGGCAACGGCAGCGGAGCGACGCCCTTTGCCCCCGCCTCGACCGGTCTCGATTTCGGCGTGATATGGCTCGAATTGCCGGTCGATGACCTGGACCGCATCGTGCACCGCAACCTGCACGAGTGCGATATCGACGATGCCGATGGTACCCGGGCGTCCCGCCAGGACCGCCTGCACGGTGATGTCGTTCCAGTCGGTCACCGCGTCGGCAAAAGCGGCGCATGCCCCCAGCAGCCCGACAAGCATGAGCCCGTAGATTCTTTTGATCCGCAACATTGTTCGACCCTCCGAATTGGCATGGTTGATTTCGAGGGGCGAGATTGGCGATTCGGACGATGGGTGTAACGAAGGATCCCGGAAACAATGACGAAACCGCACCGAAATCGGCGGCCGACGCACGCCGCATGGAGTATGTTTTCGGCCATGCCCTCGTTCAGTCGCCGTCTTCTGTGGCCAGCCGCGCTCTTGATGCTGCGCACGGCCTGGGGCGCCGAGCCGCCGCTCGCCATCCAGGGTTATGACCCCGTGGCCTACTTCGCGGTGCAACACGCAACGCCCGGGGTGACGCAATTCGCCTATGACTGGGACGAACACCGCTGGCAGTTCTCGAGCGCGCAGCATCGCGACCTGTTCAAGGCCGATCCGGTGCGTTATGCGCCGCAGTTCACCAACTTCTGTGCGGTGGCGTTATCACGCGGCGAAACACACGTGGCCAACCCGGAGTACTGGCTGATCAGCGACGGCAAGCTCTATCTTTTCGGCAAGGCGATCGGCCCGGCTCTTTTCCGCAAGGATCTCAAGGCCAATATCGAGCGCGCCAACCACAATCGCGCGCTGTTGCCGAAGAACCCCGCGAACAATCTCTAATCGCCGGCATCCTCGAGTCCGGCCTTGCGCAGACCGGCGCGCAGGTGATCGAGATCCTTGGGGTTCAGGAACTTGTTTCCGAAAGTCCTCGCCTCGAAGGTCGGATCCGTGCGCCGGATTTCCTCTACCACGCGTGCGGCATCCGCGCCGCGATTGGTTTGCGCGTAGGCCGCCGCCAGCACCGCCTGGTTGAAGCGCGCGCCGGGGTTCTTGCGCAGATTGAGCTCGGCCTGTTCGATGGCCAGCAGATAGCGGCTCTTCAGGTAGTAAGCCAGGCCGAGCGCGAAACGATCGAAGTCATTGAGCTCGGGGTCGATGCGCTGTGCCAGCTCCAGCGATTCGATGGCAGCATCGGTCTTGCCGAGCCACATGAGGATGTTGCCGCGCCCGGCGAGCGCATCCGCATCGCTGGGATTGATGGCGATCGCCGCGTCGATCTGCGCCTGGGCTTCCGGGTAGCGGTTGTAGGCGATGTAACTGCGCGCCATGAGAATGTGGGCGCGCACGTCGGAGGAATCCAGCCGCAGCGCCTCACCCGCGTGGCCCTCGACGCGCTTCCAGTAATCGTCCGGCGACTCCGCCCAGCCCATCGATATCGCCGCGTGAAACGTATCGCCGAGCGCCGCGTGCGCGGCGGCGAATTTCGGATCGAGGTCGATGGCATGACGCAGCAGATCGCGCGCCTCGACGAGACCGGCGCGCGTCGGGCGCTGCAGCGCCGGCCTCGCACGCAGAAGATAGTCGTACGCATCCAGGTTTTCCGTGGGCTTCGTCGCCTGGCGCCGCCGCTCGAATTCGCTGACGCGGATCGCCAGTGCGCCGGCGATCTCGCGCACGATGCGATCCTCCAGCGCGAACACATCGGCGGGCGCTTCTTCGTACTGCGACGACCACAGGACCCGACCCTGAACGTCGACCAGTTGCGCGCTGACGCGAATGCGGTCGGGCGTGTAGCGCACGCTGCCTTCGACCTGGTAGCGCACGGCCAACACGCGCGCGATCTCGCCGGGCCGCACCACCGCCCCTTTGTAGGTGGCGACCGCATTCCACGACATCACGGTGAGCGCGGAGAATCTGCCGAGCGAGTTGATGACGTCCTGCGTGAGGCCGTCGGCCAGATACTCGCGCGCCGGATCTTCGCTCTGATTCTGAAATGGCAGCACGGCGATCGCCGGTTTTGCGTCCGCATCGGCGGCCGGCTTCATGGCGTCGCGCGCAGCCAGGCCCAGCCACAGCGCCAGCAACGTCACGCCGAGCGCCAGCGGCGCAAAGATGCCGTATTTCCAGCGAAAGCGCAGCGGGGTCCAGTTGCGCGAGTTTCGCCGATCAAGAGGCGCGGACGCTTCGAAGCGATAGCCGCGCCGCGGCACGGTGGTGATCAGGCGCGCGCCCGTCTCGCCCAGCGCGCGGCGTAACTCGCCGATGCTTTGCACCAGCGTGTCGTCGGTCACGACCAGATTGGGCCACACCGCCGCCAGCAATTCATCCTTGGAGATCAGTCGGTCCGGGTGCTGGACCAGGTAGCAGAGCACGGAGAATGTCTTGGGACGCAGCGCAATCTCGCGGCCGTCGAGCAGCAGCGAGCCGCGGTGCAGATCGAGCACGTAGCGACCAAACTCCAGTTTCTCCGTTGCCATGTCGGTGGATCATGACCGCAGCACTGTTGGCTCCGCAATTGGCGAACCGGCACACTAGGCACTCATCACGCAGGGGCGCTGAAATGCAAATGATCTGGCTGGGAATAGCGGTCGCCGCGACCGTCGGCTATCACGTGGTGCTCAAGCTCACGCCCGCTGGAGCGAATCCCTATCTGTCGCTGGCGGCGACGTATGCGGTTACTACCGTCGCCTTTGCCGCGGTGTACGCGGTGGCGCCTGGAGGCGCGCCGCTTCGCGACGCATTCGGGCAGCTCAACTGGACCACGCTGGCGCTGGGCGTGGTCATCGTCTTTCTCGATCTCGGCTTTCTGATGTTGTACCGCGGTGGCTTCGATGTGAGTGTCGGCCAGCTGATCACTCAGTCCGCCGCCGCCTTGCTACTGCTGTTGCTGGGCGTGGCGTTCTTCGCCGAGAAGCTGTCGCTGGCAAACGTCGGC
Source organism: Pseudomonadota bacterium (assembly GCA_039930985.1). Taxonomy (GTDB): domain Bacteria; phylum Pseudomonadota; class Gammaproteobacteria; order Steroidobacterales; family Steroidobacteraceae; genus CADEED01. The sequence continues at coordinate 30,630 of JBDTSV010000142.1, read as the reverse complement.
GGCATCCTGCTGTGCGTGGTGGGCCTCTGGCTGATCAACCGAAAATGAGGTCCGGCACCTTTTGCTAGGAAATGGGGAGTGTCCCCATTACGCGGCTTCGTCGTGCGGATCCGCCGAGGCGCGCGCTTCGAGATTGCTGATGAGCCACTTGCGCGCTTCGCTCGCCGACCAGCCCTTGCGCGCGGCGTAGTGCTGCATCTGGTCGAGGTCGATCGGACCCACGGCGAAATACCTGGCCTCCGGGTTCGCGAAGTACCAGCCGCTGACGGCGGCGGTCGGATACATGGCGTAGCTCTCGGTGATCCGCAGATCGATCGCTTTCTCCACGTCCAGCATCTGCCACAACGTGCCCTTCTCGGTGTGATCGGGACACGCGGGATAACCTGGCGCCGGACGAATACCGCGATACGACTCCGCGATCAGCTGTTCGTTGGTGAGGCGCTCTTCGGGCGCGTAACCCCAAAGCTCACGGCGTACGCGCAGGTGCAGCGCCTCGGCAGACGCCTCCGCGAGCCGATCGGCCAGCGACTTCAACAGGATGTCGTTGTAGTCATCGTGGGCGGCCTTGAAGCGTTCGAGTTGCGGCTCGATGCCGATGCCGGCGGTGACGGCGAACGCACCGATGTAGTCGACCTTGCCCGAATCCTTGGGCGCGATGAAATCCGACAGCGCGTAGTGCGGCTGCCCGGAAGGCTTGCCTTTCTGCTGGCGCAGGTGATGCAGCCGATGCAGAACGCGCGAACGGGTCGAGTCGCTGTACACCTCGATCTCTTCGTCGACGGCGTTGCACGGAAAGAACCCGACCACGGCCCGCGCCTGGAGCCAGTGCTCGCGCAATATGGTGGCGAGCATTTCCTGCGCGTCCTTGTACAAGGAACGCGCCGACTCGCCGCGCACCGGGTCCTGGAGCACGTCCGGGAACTTGCCCCCGTACTCCCAGGCATTGAAGAACGGCATCCAGTCGATGTACGGCGTGAGCTGTGCCAGCGGCACGTCGTTGAAAACCTTGGCACCTAGGAAACGCGGCACGGGCGGTGAGTAGTTTGCCCAGTCGATCTTGGGCTTGTTGGCGCGCGCCTGCCCCAGCGTCAACTGCGCCCCCTTCACCTTCTTGCCGGCATGCTGCTCGCGGCGGCGGATGTGTTCGGCCTTGATCTCGGCCACATAGGCCGGCTTCATTTCCGGCGTGACGAGCTGCCGGCACACGCCCACGGCGCGCGACGCATCCTTCACGTACACCACCGGACCCTGGTAGTTCGGTTCGATCTTGACCGAGGTGTGCGCCGGCGAGGTGGTGGCGCCGCCAATCAGCAGCGGCACCGTGAAGCCACGGCGCTGCATTTCACCGGCGACATAGCTCATCTCTTCCAGCGACGGCGTGATGAGGCCCGAGAGCCCCACCATGTCGGCGCCCAATTTTTCGGCCGTATCGAGGATCTTGTCGCAGGAGACCATGACTCCGAGATCCACGATCGCGAAGTTGTTGCACTGGAGCACGACGCCGACGATGTTCTTGCCTATGTCGTGCACGTCGCCTTTGACGGTCGCCAGCACCACCGTGCCGTTGGTCTTCTGCACGCCGTCGGCCAGCGCTTCGATGAACGGAATCAGGTGCGCGACGGCCTTCTTCATGACGCGCGCGGACTTGACCACCTGCGGCAGGAACATCTTGCCCGAGCCGAACAGGTCACCGACCACGTTCATGCCATCCATGAGCGGGCCTTCGATGACATGCAGCGGATGCTCGGCCGCGAGTCGCGCCTCTTCCGTATCTTCGAGAATGAACTGGTCATTGCCGGACACCAGCGCATGACTCATGCGTTCTTTCACCGGCAGCTGACGCCAGGCGAGATCTTCCTTCCGCTCGCGCGCACCGCCGTCCTTGTAGTTCACGGCGATCTCGAGCAGGCGCTCGGAGGCGTCGGGACGACGATTGAGAATCACGTCTTCGACGCGATCGCGCAGGTCTTTGGGTATGTCGTCGTACACCGCGAGCTGGCCCGCGTTGACGATGCCGAAATCCATGCCGGCTTGAATCGCGTGGTACAGGAACACCGAGTGCATTGCCTGGCGCACGGGTTCATTGCCCCGGAACGAGAACGACACGTTGCTGACACCGCCGGAGATGTGCGCATGCGGGCAACGCTTGCGGATCTCGCGCGTCGCCTCGATGAAGTCCACACCATAGTTGTTGTGTTCTTCGATGCCGGTGGCGATTGCGAAGATGTTGGGGTCGAAGATGATGTCTTCGGGCGGAAAGCCTAACTTCTCCACCAGAAGTTTATAGCTGCGTTCGCAGATATCCACCTTGCGCGCAATCGTGTCGGCCTGGCCCTTCTCGTCGAAGGCCATGACCACCACCGCGGCACCGTACGCCTGCACCTTGCGGGCATGCATCAGGAACGGCTCTTCGCCTTCTTTCAGGGAAATGGAATTCACCACGCCCTTACCCTGGATGCACTTGAGGCCCGCTTCGATGACCGTCCACTTCGACGAGTCGATCATGACCGGTACGCGCGCGATGTCGGGCTCGGCGGCAATGAGATTGAGGAAGCGCACCATGGCGGCTTCCGAATCGAGCATGCCCTCGTCCATGTTCACGTCGATGATCTGCGCGCCATCGACCACCTGTTGGCGCGCAATGGAAAGCGCCTGGGGATAGTCGTTGGCTTCAATGAGCTTGCGGAACTTGGCCGAGCCCGTGACGTTGGTGCGTTCGCCCACGTTAACGAAGCGGATGTCCTGCGTGAGATTGAAAGCCTCGAGGCCGGACAATTCCAGACGCGGCACATGCTCTTTCTTCTTGCGGATCGGTTCACAGCGCACGCGATCGGCGATCGCCTTGATGTGCGCCGGGGTCGTGCCGCAGCAGCCGCCGACGAAATTCAGGTGCCCTGCATGCGCGAGCTCGCCGAGCACCTTGGCCGTGTCTTCGGGCGCTTCGTCGTATTCTCCGAAGGCATTGGGCAGACCGGCGTTCGGATAGACGCCGACGTTCGTATCGGCGAGGCGCGACAACTCTTCGACGTAGGGCCGAAGCTGTTTGACGCCGAGCGCGCAGTTCAGGCTGATGGTGATCGGGCGCGCATGGCGCACCGAAGCCCAGAACGCTTCCACCGTCTGGCCCGAGAGCGTGCGGCCCGATGCATCAGTGATCGTGCCCGAGATGATGATGGGCAGATCGAGGCCGGCCGCGTCCAGCGTGGCGCGCACGGCAAAGATCGCCGCCTTGGCGTTCAGCGTGTCGAAAATGGTTTCGATGAGAATGGCGTCGGCGCCGCCATCGATGAGCCCACGCGTCGCATCGCTGTAGGTAGCGACCAGCTGATCGAACGTGACCGCGCGAAAACCCGGGTCGTTGACGTCCGGCGAAATAGACGCCGTCTTGCTGGTCGGCCCCAGGCCGCCCGCCACGTAGCAGGTCCGGCCTAACTTCTTCGATTCGCGGGCGGCGACGCGCCGCGCGAGCTTCACCGCTTCGCGGTTGATCTCGTACACCAGCTCTTCGAGGTGATAGTCGGCGAGCGACAGCGACGTTGCATTGAACGTGTTAGTCGCGATCAGGTCCGCGCCGGCTTCGAGGAACTGCCCGTGGATATCTTCGATCAGGTCGGGCTTGGTCAGCACCAGCAGGTCGTTGCAACCCTTGAGGTCGTGCGGCCAGTCCTTGAATCGGTCGCCACGGAACGCAGCCTCGTCCAGCCGGTGTTGCTGGATCATGGTGCCCATGGCGCCGTCGAGGATGACGATGCGCTCGGCAAACAACTGTCGCAAAGACTCGGCGCGGTTCGCCTGCTCGCTCGATACCGCCTTATTCATTGGCCGCCTTGCGCTCGGCCGCTTTGGGCCGCACGCCGAGCGCGTGGCAGATGGCGTAGGTGAGTTCCGAGCGGTTCAGCGTATAGAAGTGGAACTGGTCCACGCCATGACGCTGCAACAGGTGCACCTGCTCGATGGCGACCGCGGCGGAAATCAGTTTGCGCGTCTCGGCGTTGTCTTCCAGCCCGTCGAAGCGATGCTCCAACCATTCGGGAATCGTGGCGCCGCAACGCTTGGCGAAACGTGTCACCTGCGGAAAGCGTGTGATCGGCAGAATGCCTGGCACGAGCGGAGCGTCGATGCCTTTGGCGGCGCAGGCATCCCGGAAGCGCAGGAACAATTCGGTGTCGTAGAAGAACTGGGTGATGGCGCGCGTCGCGCCGGCGTCGATCTTGCGCTTGAGCACGTCGAGGTCGAACTCGGCGCTCGACGCTTCGGGATGTTTTTCCGGATACGCGGCCACGGAGATCTCGAAGTCTCCGACCGTCTTGAGTCCGCTGACCAGGTCGGCGGCATACGCAAAACCATCGGCACGCGGTTCGTACTTGACCGTGCCCACCGGCGCATCGCCGCGCAACGCGACGATGTGGCGTACGCCCTGGTCCCAATACTTGCGCGCGATGTCGAGCACTTCGCCGCGGCTGGCGCCGATGCAGGTGAGATGCGGCACGCAGGTGAGCTGCGTTTCTGTCTGTACGCGCGACACCACATTGTGAGTGCGTTCTCGAGTGCTGCCGTCCGCGCCATAAGTTACTGAAACGAAGCGCGGATTCAGCGGTTCGAGATAGCGGATCGATTCCCACAAGGTCTTCTCCATTGCCTCGTCGGCGGGCGGAAAGAACTCGAAGGAAACAGATACAGGTCGTTGACGGGACATGGATTTCTCAGAGGGGTCGGATCGGGTTTGCAGGACGGCCGTTAATTTAGCGCACTAGGCGGAGCGCGTTAACGCCATTCCTTGACTATTTTCGGGTGCCTTTTAGCATGTTTGCACCTAAATCAATGGTCATAACACTCATGGCTTCCCAAAAACTGGATAAGGTCGACGCCAAGATCATGCAGGTCCTGTCTACGGACGGACGCATCAGCTGGCGCGACCTGGCCGATCATATCGGTCTTTCGCTGACCCCCACCCTGCGGCGCATCCGCCGCCTGGAAAGCGATGGGGTCATCACCGGATATAGCGCCCAGTTTGACGAACAGAAACTCGGCTACGGCATCACGATGTACGTCTGGGTGTCGCTCGAACGCCAGGTGGAAGAGACCCTCAAGGTTTTCGAACGGCGGATTGCCGACGTTCCCGAAGTCATGAGCTGTTACCTCATGACCGGTGAAGCGGACTACGTTCTGCGCATCGTGGTGCCCGACCTTCCCAGCTACCAGCGCTTCATGCTGGACGTGCTGACGCGCATTCCGGGCGTGTCGCGTATTCAGTCGGGCCTGGCCATCAAGCCGGTCTTCCAGCGCGCGGCGCCGCCGATACCTCGTTAGGCCTGCGGCCACTCTTAACGCCGCCGAAGCGGCGGCGTCCATGAAGTGTCGGAACGTTTGTACGAAACTTCTTACAGGCGCTCGGTGGGTTGTGAGACTCCGCCGATTTCCGGCCGTAAATATCCTGCGGCAATACGCGGCGACGCAGGAACAGGGATTCGAAATGGCCAAGCGCAGGTTAGAGCGACCCGAACTCCATAAGGCCCCGACAGGAATTCCCGGACTCGACGACATCACCAATGGCGGCCTGCCCCAGGGCAGACCGACACTCGTATCGGGCGGCCCGGGCTCCGGCAAGACTTTGCTAGGCGTGAGCTTTCTGGTGAATGGCGCCCAGCAATTCTCCGAGCCCGGCGTGCTGCTGAGCTTCGAGGAGAACGCCGCGGAGCTGGCGCAGGACGTGCGTTCGCTCGGCTATGACCTGGACACGCTGGTGGCGCAAAAGAAGCTCATCGTCGACTACGTACACGTCGATCGCAGCGAGATCGAGGAGACGGGCGAATACGATCTCGAAGGACTATTCGTTCGCCTCGAACTCGCGATCAGGGAAGTCGGCGCCAAGCGCGTCATGCTCGACACCATCGAAACCTTGTTTGGCGGCCTCAAGGACACCGGCATCCTGCGCGCCGAGCTGCGGCGCCTGTTCCGCTGGATGCGCGATCGCGGCCTGACCGTCGTGATCACCGCCGAACGCGGCGAACAAATGTTCACGCGCCAGGGCCTCGAGGAATACATCACCGACGCGGTGATCTCGCTCGACCATCGCGTGCACGACCAGATCTCCACGCGACGGATTCGCGTCGTCAAGTATCGCGGTTCGACACACGGCACCAACGAGTATCCTTTTCTCATCAACCGCGACGGCATCACCGTGTTGCCGGTCACCTCGATGCTGCTCGAGCACGAGGCGCCGAGCGAACGCGTGTCCACCGGCCTGCCCGCGCTCGACGAAATGGTGGGCGGCAAGGGCTATTACCGCGCCAGCACGGTGCTGATGTCTGGCACCGCCGGCACCGGCAAGACCACGCTCGCCGCGCACTTCGTCGACGCCGCCTGCGCGCGCGGCGAGAAATGCCTGTACTTCCTGTTCGAAGAATCGCCGCAGCAGCTCATGCGTAACATGCGCGCCGCCGGCATCGACATCCAGCGCTGGTACGACAAGGGCCTGCTCCAGTTCCACGCCGACCGGCCCAATCGCCACGGACTGGAAACTCACCTGCTCGAAATGCATCACGCGGTCGAAGTGTTCGATCCAGACGTGGTGGTGATGGATCCGATCACCAATCTCATGGCCGTGGGCACCCAGGTGGACGTGCGCGCCATGCTCACGCGCGTCATCGACTATCTGAAGACGCGCGGCGTCACCGCGCTGTTCACCAGTCTCGCAACCTCGGTGCAAAGCCTCGAGCAGACCGAAGCGCTGATCTCCTCGCTCATGGACACGTGGATCCTGGTGGCCATCAAAGAAGAAAACCGCAAACGCAAGCGCTGGGTGTACGTGCTCAAGTCACGCGGCATGCCGCACTCGCATGATGTGCGGGGCTTCGAGATCGGTGCCCAGGGTGTGCGCCTCATGCCGATTGAAAATGACGCGGCGACGCCTGCGAAAGCCAAGAGAACCAAAGCCAGGCGGCCCAAATGAGCGAGTACGCCCTCAAATTGTATGTCGCCGGGCAGACGCCCAAGGCGGTGCGCGCGTTTTCGAACCTGCGCAAGATCTGCGAGGAACATCTCGAAGGCCGCTACAGCATCGAGGTCATCGATCTCGTGGAAAATCCGCAGCTCGGTCGCGGCGACCAGATCCTCGCGCTACCGACGCTGGTGCGTCAGCTGCCGGCGCCCATCAAGAAAATCATCGGCGACCTTTCCAACACCGAACGCGTCCTCGTCGGACTCGATCTTCGACCGCGACGGTCCACCACGTGAATGAAGCCTATCTCCAGGCGATGGCAGCGGCGGAGAAAGAGATCTTCGTGCTCCGCCTGTACGTCACCGGCATGACGCCCCGGTCCACGCGCGCCATCAGCGCCGTACGCGCGTTGTGCGATGAGCTTCTGCCGGACCGTCATGACCTCGAGATCATCGACGTCTATCAACAGCCCGCGCTCATCCGCGACGAACAGATTTTCGCCACGCCGACGTTGGTCAAGAAGGGCCCGGCACCGGCGCGCCGCCTGATCGGCGACATGTCGGACCGCGCGCGCCTGCTGCTCGGACTCGGACTGCCCGCGGAGCAACCAGCATGAATATCGAAGAACTCAACGTCGAGGATCTGCGGGCCCGCCTCGCGGAAGCCGAGAACAATCTGCAGGCTATCTACAGCGGCGAGATCGATGCTCTGTTGCTCGCCGACGAGAACGGCGAGCGGCGGGTATTCACGCTGCGCAGCGCCGATGCGCCCTACCGCGCGCTGGTCGAGCGCATGCAGGAAGGCGCCGCCACTCTTTCCGTCACCGGCGACATCGTCTATTGCAACCAGCGGTTCGCCGAGCTCGTGTGCGTGCCGCTCGAGCAGGTATTCGGCGCCTCGGTCGGCAGATTCCTGCCGCCGGCCGAAGGTGAAATCCTGCGCGCCATGCTCGAACACGGGTCCGGGCGGTACCAGACGCGGCTCATGCTGAACGGCCAGGAGGCCACCGAAGTACAGGTGACCTTGTCGAGCATCGTGCTCGATGACATCGAGCACCGCACTCTCATCCTCTCCGACATCAGCTCGCTGGCGCGCGCACAACGTGAAAATCGCTCGAAGGACGAATTCCTCGCCATGCTGGCACACGAGCTGCGCAATCCGCTCGGTGCGATCCAGGGCGCGGTGCACGCGCTGGCGCTCATGAACCAGCCCGAACCGATGGCGGTACGCGCCACCGGGATCATCAAGCGCCAGGTGGTGCACATGGCGCGTCTGGTGGACGACCTGCTCGATGTGGGGCGCGCGGTGACCGGCAAGATCGTCCTCAAACGTCAGCCGGTGAATCTCGCCGATGCCGTCAAGGCGCAGGTGGCGGCCATCGCCTCCGGCAGCACTAACAACCAGGGACGGATCGACCTGGTGTCGGAGCGCGTCTGGGTCAGCGGCGATGCAGTACGTCTGGAGCAGATCGTCGGCAATCTGATTTCCAACGCGCTCAAGTTCACGCGTGGCGACGGCGTGATCAGCGTCTACGTAGGCCGCGATGGGGATGACGCGGTGATGCGCGTCGCCGACCAGGGCATTGGCATTCCGGCCGACATGCTGCCGAAGATCTTTGATCTCTTCGTGCAGGCGCACCACACCATCGACCGCTCGCGTGGCGGCCTTGGCATCGGTCTCACGCTGGTGCGGAGACTGGCCGAACTGCACGGCGGAAGCGTGACGGCCGCGAGCGACGGCGACGGTCGCGGCGCCACGTTCACCGTGCGCATGCCCACCGTCGCGGCGCCGAACGCCGAGGACGAAGCTGCAGCCGCGATCGCCAATGCCGAGGGACGTCGCCGCTCGTTTGAGTCACGCCGAGTCCTGCTGGTGGATGACAACCACGATTCGCGCGAGATGTACCGTGCTGTGCTGCGCGCGCACGGCCACGACGTGTGCGAAGCGCCGGACGGTGAGCGCGCGCTGGCCCTGTTCGAGCAGCGCACGCGCGACCGCCCGCTCGACGTGGCGTTTATCGACATCGGACTTCCAGGCGGTATGGACGGCTACGAGCTGGCGCGGCGCATCCGCAGCCACCCACGGGGCCACGAAGTGCGGCTGGTCGCGCTTACCGGCTACGGTTTTCCCGAAGATCGGCAGCAGTCGAAACAAGCCGGCTTCGCACGCCACCTGGTCAAGCCCGTGGAGCCGGAGGCGCTGCAGCGGGAGTTGAACGCGGTGACGCGCCGTGCCAACTAGATGGGGACATTGCCGCATTACCGGTCGCGTCTCAGGACGCCAACGGCCGTCGCCCCGGTGTCGGTCATGAAATACGTGTACACGGAGTTCCCCTGCAGCGTGATCGCGGTACGCGTCAGCACGGTCTGCGCGGTGGACGTGTTGGTGATGTCGAACTGACGGTCCGTGCCAGCCGCAATCTCGATCTTGTCGGATATCTGCCCTAACAGGGTTCCCTCGATCACGGGCGAGAAATCCACCGCGAGCGTCAGCGGCGCCGCCAGTGTCGACATGCCATTCAGCAGCCGCAGCCTGGTCACCGTCGAGCCGCCCGACGGCAAGCGGTTGTCATCGACGATCAGGCTGGTCTGCGGTCCACCGGCATTGCTCCACACTAACAACGTGTAGTCCGCCCCGGCCGTCAGATCGAGATTCGCCACCGGCACCGCCGTGCCATTGACCGTGAGCGTCACCGGTACCGCGCCAGCGTCGAGCAGCGTGTAGCGGCTGCCGATCACTCCGGCGGTGGCAGCGGTGAGCACGGACTGCCCGCCAATCTGGATCGATGCATTCGCACCATTGGCCAGGCCCACCGCGCCGCGCACGCGCGCCTTGGTGTTGGTGATCTTGGTGGGCTGACCCTCCTGGGGAAGGAACACTGCATTGGCGAGCATGCCGCCCTGGGTGGACGTGAGGATGAGTGTCGCGACGCTGCGATCTGTCAACGTGAAGGTCGGCACATCGAGGCGCACGTCCGCGGTATCGCCGGCGGCGGTGACGCGAAGGCGAAACGTGCCGCTGTCGGCGGTCAATGCGACCAGCGCGGCGCCCACGTTCGACAACACTGGCGTGGTGTCATCGAGATCGGTGCTCGCGTCCGTCAGGTACACATCGAGCGCACCCGCCGAGGAAACGTTGGCGACGCTGAGCTTGCTGTCGCCGGCATCCGCCTCATCGAGCGTGTCATCGATGCGCAGCGCGCCGAAGTTTCCGACGTCGCCATACGCCACGTACGTGTTGATGGTGTCTTCGACCAGGCCTTCTGCCGCGAACGAACGCAACACGCTGCCGGAACCAGTGCGCCGCACCTTCACGGTGTAGTCGTCGGGATCGAGAGTCGCGTAGGCACTCACGGTGTCGAGCGTGACGCCCGTCGCCTGCGTCTCGTCGTCGTCATCATCATCCGAATCCAGGTTGGTCATGAGGTCGAGCGAGGCGTACCCCGAGCTCAGATTGAGCAGCCGGATCTGCGGATCCGCGCCCTTTTCGTCGCCGCTGCCACCGCAGGCGTTGAGGGCCAGCGTGGCCACGCAAATCACGATCAGGGACAGGCGCGTGCGCTTATTCATTGGTACTCCATCTGTGCGTCGTCAAAACGCGGTTCCGATTGAAAACTGGCAGGGCTCGAGTTCGTCGCCGAACTCGCGGCGTGTCTGGCGCTGGTAGCGCAGCGGTATCGAGCAAGAGAAGCGGAACAGCCCCATGGGCGCGAGCCACTGGATCGCGATGCCGGTCGAGCTGCGCAGCTCGCCCAGGTCGAAGCGATAGTCGGTGCGGTCGCCACGTCGATTACGAAACCCGGTATCGCCCAGGTAGAAAGACTGGCCGATGTCGTAGAACAGGCTCAGCCGTGCCGAGGTCTGAAATTTCGCCGGCAGCGGGATGATGGCCTCGAACTGCGCCGACATCCCCGTGTCACCGCCGTACGGGTTGCCGAGCGAATCGCGCGGCCCCAGCGTGCCGTCGCGGAAGCCGCGTACCGAGTCGATCCCGCCGATGAACATGTGGCGGTGAGGCGGCACGGCGGTGGTGTCGCCGAACGCCCTGGACCACCCTAGATTGGTAGTGACGGATAGCGGGAAACGGTCTAACCAGTCGGCCCCCGGAAGGCGGAAAAACTGCTGCGAGCGCAGGTTGGCCGTGACATAGGACACATCGTTGCCCGGCGGCGTGACGGTGAGACTCAGGCGGTGCGAGCCGCCGCGCGTCGGAAACAGCGTGCGGTCGCGGCTTTCGTACAGCCAGCCGCCGGTGATCTCGATGCTGTCGATAATCGTGCCGAGCACGCGATCGGAGCCGACCCGGCGGAAGTAGTAATCGCCGTTATCGCGTACCCAGTCACGCAGCTGCACCGAACTACTGGAGACGGTCGCCAGGTTTTCGTGGCTATACTGGACCCCCAGGTTGAAGTACTGCTCCTCGGCGATCGGGTACCCGATGCTCATGCCGGCGCTGTAGGTCTGCGTGGTGAACTGCGAGAACGACGCGGTGAGCCGCTCACGCTCGATATAGGACGCATTGAGCGAGCGCGACACGCCGTTCATCGTGAAGTACGGATCGGTGTGCGCGAGGCTCAGCACCTGGCCGTATCGACCGCCGTTAAGTTCGACCGCCAGCCGGTCGCCCGTGCCGAACAGGTTGCTGTCAACGTAGTTGCCATTGAGCAGGAACGACTGGCGCTCCGAGTAACCGATCCCGCCGCCCAACTGCGATGACGGCCCCTCCTCCACGGTGACCTCCACGTCCACCAGATCGGCGGTTCCGGCCACGGGTTTCGTCTCGGATTCCACCTTCTCTATGTACGGCAGGCGGCGCAGCCGCTCCTCCGAGCGCGTCAGTGCCGCGTTCGACAACACCGATCCTTCGAGCTGGCGCATCTCGCGCCGCAGGACTTCGTCGCGCGTGCGTTCGACACCTTCGAAGTTGATGCGCCGGACGTAGGTTCGCGCGTTCGGCTCGATCTGAAATGTGAGCGCAATTTCGCCGGTCCTGACATCGGCAACCGGCACCGCGGCCACATCCGCGAATCCGAACCCGGCCTCGCCCAACCGGTCGCGAAGCGATTTCTCACTGGCGGCGATGAGCCGCTGCGAAAACTGATCGCCGGGCTTGATGACGATGTACTGCCGCAGCACCTCCTCGGCCACGACGAAACGGCCGGCCAGCTTGATGGCGCCCATCTTCCAGGTGGTGCCCTCAAACACATTGACCGTGATGAACAGGTCATCCTTTTCCGGCGACACCGCCACCTGCGTGGAGGCGATCTCGAAATCCGCGTAGCCGCGATCCATGTAGTAAGAGCGCAGCTTCTCCAGATCGCCTTCAAGCACGTGACGCGAATAGAGATCGTCGCGTTTGTAGAAAGACAGCAGGGTGTGCGGCTTGAGCTCCATGCCGGCAAGCAGCTCCTGGTCGCTGAAGCGCTCGTTGCCCACGACGTTGATCTGGCGGATGCGGGCGCGCTTTCCCTCGACGATCACCACGTGGACGTCGACCAGGTTGTTTGGCTGCTCGTCCACTTTCGCGTCGACCTGCACGTCATAACGGCCACGCGAGAAATACTGCTCGATGAGCGTCTGGCGGACGTCCTCGAGAGTCGAACGGTTGAGGATCTTGCCGCTGGCCAGGCCGATGTTGCGCAGGGACTTCGTGAGGTCCTCGGTCTTCAGTTCCTTGTTGCCCTTCACATCGAAGATGCGTATCGACGCGCGCTCCTGCACCACGACGATGAGCGCCGACTGGTCGCGGCGCATCTCGACGTCGCGGAAAAAGCCGGTGTCGTTGAGCGCGCGCAACGCCTCGCGCACGCGCTTGCCGTCGATTCGGTCGCCGATGTTGATGGGCAGCGTGTTGAACACCGTGCCCTCGCTGATGCGCTGCAGGCCTTCGACGCGGATGTCGGTCACTTCGAACGCCGCCATCTCTTCGGGCTGCGCGGCGACGGCACTAACTAGCAGGGCGAGCTTCAGCAGCAGTTTCATTCCGCAATACGACCGGGTCCGGGCGTTGCGGTTCGATACGAATTGTTACCGAGTGTTACGAAACGTAACCGCTTGCGCCGATGGAACTCTTTGCCCGGCTGGTGGCAATAGCCCTGAAGGCAATGGCGACCCACAGACACGTACTCATAGTCGACGAAGACCGCGAAGCAAGGGCGCTGCTCGCCAGCCACCTGGAGCGTTCCGGATATCGCGTCACCACCGCCAGCAGCGGCGCCGGCATGCAGCGCGCGCTGGAGCGGGCCCGTATCGACATGGTGGTGCTCGACGTGCAACTCAGCGAGGAGGACGGAATGCGATTGTGCCGAAGCCTGCGCGCCGCGAGCGACGTGCCTTTCATCATCGTGGCGCGCCGCGCCGACGAGGTGGACCGCATCCTCGGGCTCGAGATGGGCGCCGACGATTATCTCGCCAAACCCGTGAATTCACGGGAATTGCTGGCGCGCATGCGCAATATCATGCGCCGCGCAAGTAGTTCGGCCACGGCCCCGGCGACGCGCGCGCACCTGTTTCGTTTCGGCGGCTGGCAACTCGACATCGTGGCCCGCGAGTTGCTGGATCCCGACGGCCAGATCGCCAGCCTGCGCAACTCGGAATATCGCGTGCTCGCCTCGCTGCTCGCGCACGGCAATCGAATGGTCTCGCGCGGCAAGCTCATCGAGCTCGCGCGCGGCCGCGATGCCGGACCCTTCGATCGCAGCATCGATGTGCGCATCAGCAGGCTGCGCCAGGTTTTCGGTGACGATGCGCGCGTCCCGCGGATCATCAAGACAGTGCACGGCGAAGGCTATGTCATCGGTGTACTCGTTGAACGCGTCTGAGTGTTACATGGCGCGCGCGATGTCGCCGACGCGCGCGGTCAGGAACTTTTCGCGCGCGCGTCGCCCCAATGCTGGCGCCGCACGAATGCGTCGCGCCGGGGAAGCAGCGGTCCACACCATGAACGACGACAACCAATGCATGGCGCAACTCGCGAGCGGCAACACCTCGGCGCTGCGCGAGCTCTATCAACGCCACGGCCGTGCGCTGCTGCGCTTCTCTTCGGCCATGTGTCGTTCGCGCCAGGTGGCTGAAGACATGGTGCACGACACCTTCGTCGCGTTGCTGCATGAACCGTTTGCGTTCGACCCCGCGCAGGGCACCGCCTTCGGATATCTGTGCGGCGTATTGCGTCATCGCGTCAGCCGCCATTTCCGGCAGCAGAAGCGCTGGGTCACGCTCGACACCGACGACGATGCAAGCCCAGTCCATGCCAGCGACGCTCGCAGTCCGGCCGATGAGATTGCGCGTTCGGAAATCACCGCCGCGTTCCGCCACGCCATGCTTGAGCTGCCGTTGCAACACCGCGAAATCATTGCGCTGTGCGATCTCGAAGAACTGCCATACACCGCCGTGGCCGGTATCCTGCAATGCCCCATCGGCACGGTCCGGTCGCGCCTGCACCGCGCGCGCGCACTGCTCACCCTCCGCCTGGCCTCGCTCGAGTTGATCGATTTGCAAAATGATTCGCCGCTGACGCATCGGGGCCTCACATGAAAGACGATCTGCAAACCTCGGCAATGCACCCGCAATTCGTGTCTTTGCTCAGGCAATACGCGCGCGATCTCGCCCAAATCGCGCCCAGTACCGAACTAGATGCGCGAATCGGCCTTTTGGTCGCAGCGCGCCGGCCGAATGTGGAGACCGCGCGCCGCGTGCCGCGGCGCATGCAGGTCTACGCCGCCGCGGCCGGCTTTGCGGGGCTGGCGGTGGGCGTGGGCATTTTCATCGGCATGCGCTTGAAGCCGAATGAAAGCGTCGCGCGCGACACCGTGTGGCCGGCGGCGGATCTCACCATGTGGCCCACCGACTCGGTGTCGTTCAAGATTCCCGCCGAGTATTCGGCGCAGGGCACGCTGGTTGCGGTGGATCCCAATTCGAAGAACACCAGCACGCGCTACTGGATCGACGTCGTGGTCTCGAACGACGGCACGTTCCGCATCGAGCGAATCGTTCCGGCGGACCCCAACCACACGAGGAATGGCCATGACGGCACCTTCCATACTCCATAAGCGCGTGGGCTCGCGCGGCGCCGTGCTCGTGTGCCTGTGCGCGCTCGGCGCGCAGGCGGCCGCGGATGAAGCCGCAGTCGTTCCCGACTGCCCGTCATCGCCCGCGCCGGCCACACAGACGGAGCCCGCGCCTAACAATGTCCGGCTGGTCACCGGCGCGCCCTATTCGGCATTGGGCATCAGCCAGACCGTCACCATGCTGCCAGGCGGCAGCCGCATCGTGCGCAAGAACATCATCCGGCAGTGGCGCGACAGCGAGGGACGCACACGTTCGGAATTCTCGCTGTCATCCATCGGCGGTCCACGGCCGCTCGAGCTCAACACCACCGTCACCGTCATCGACGATCCGGCGGCGCGCGAGCGCTACATGCTCCAGCCCGCCGGCAGGGTCGCGTTCACCGTTCCCATCGTGCCCTGCCGCGTGAGCGGCGGGCTCGAACCCGACTTGAGCGTAGGCCCGCCACGTCCTGCGGGGCTGCCGATGAAAGTCTCCCCGCCCGTAAAGCTCGGCGAACGCAAGGTGGATGGCGAAACCGTTGCCGGCAGCCGTGTCGAAGCCACCATTCCCGCCGGCGCCATCGGCAACGATCAACCGATCAAGATGTCCGCCGAGCAGTGGTACGGCCGGAATCTGCAGGTGGTGGTCGAGGCGACGTATCGCGATCCACGCACCGGCGA
The DNA here is from genome assembly GCA_039930985.1 of Pseudomonadota bacterium. Lineage (GTDB taxonomy): Bacteria > Pseudomonadota > Gammaproteobacteria > Steroidobacterales > Steroidobacteraceae > CADEED01. The sequence continues at coordinate 14,962 of JBDTSV010000142.1, read as the reverse complement.
AACGCGTTACAAGCTCAGTGACATCCAGCGTACCGAGCCCGACGCCGGGCTGTTCCGCGTGCCTGACAACTACACGCGCGAGCCGGCACCGTCTCGCAATCGCCGATAGCCAGGGCCTGGAGATCGCCGAGTCGATCCTCCGCATCGGGACGGGCTCAATTTGCGGCAAGGCGGTCGGCAACGCAGCGCGCGTTCAGTCTCCCCTTGCATGCCGCCCATAGGAGCGTTATATACTGCACCATATGGTTCAGTATACAAGTGCCCGCCTCGACGCCTCGTTCTCCGCGCTTGGGGACGCCACCCGACGCGGCGTTCTGGAGCAGCTCGGACGTGCAGAGGCCTCGATCACGGACCTTGCCGAAAAATTCCACATGACCCTCACGGGCATGAAGAAGCACGTCGGAGTCCTGGAGCTGGCGGGGCTCGTCACCACCGAAAAGGTCGGGCGCGTGCGGACCTGCAGGCTCGGTCTACACGGGCTTGCGGAAGAGGCGGAATGGCTCGAGCGGCACCGCTACCTCTGGGAGGCTCGCTTCGACGAGTTGGACAAGGTTGTCGAAGAATTGAAACGAAAGGAGAAGGTCGATGGCCGCAAGAAAAGAAGATGAGCCCATGAATAAGCGCACGACCGTGGAGCGGAAGTCCGACCGTGAGTTGGTCGTGACGCGAACTGTCAACGGCCCGGCGCGCATCGTGTTCGAGGCGTGGACTCGGCCCGAGCTTTTCAAGCAGTGGTGGGTGCCGAAGTCCATGGGCATGTTCCTGCGTTCCTGTGAGATGGATGCTCGTGTCGGGGGCAGGTACCGTTTGGAGTTTGGCCACGATCCCTCACAGTCGATGGCGTTTTTTGGCACGTACATCGAAGTGACACCGCACTCGCGCCTCGTCTGGACCAATGAAGAAGGTGGCGACAGTGGACCCGTCACCACCGTGACCTTCGAGGAAAAAGGCGGCAAGACGCTGCTGGTCCTGCACGAGCTCTATCCCTCGAAGGAAGCCCTCGACGCTGCCGGCACCGGCGCGGCGGATGCGATGGGCGAGACGTTCGAACAATTGGACGAACTTCTCGTCACCCTGGGCGCGAGCGTGGGACCGCCATGAAGTCGTCGATCTGGGTTACGGTGGGGCCCCGGCGAACTGAGGCACCCCGTCCGTGATGTCAAACCACGGCGCCTTCGACGCCACGTACTGATGCATCATCGGCAGCATCCCGGGGTCGGAGTCGAGAGTGCCGGCCGGCACCACCACCCTGCCGCGGCCGGGTGAGCGCCGCGGCATGGCGCCACCACAAATGCCGCAGAACCCGGTGCCGAAGAACTGCGCCTCGGGCAGCTGGAAGTCGACTAACCACTCTTCGCCCTGGGTGAAGCGCAGCGCCTCGATCTGGTAGACGAGGTTGGTGGCATGCGCGGCACCACGCGCGTGGCGGCACCGGCCGCAATGACAGTGACGCATCAACTGCGGCCGCCCCTCGATCTCGAAGCGGATCGCGCCGCAGCCGCAGCTGCCGCTCACCACGCCTTCGCGCCCGGCGCGCTCAGGATTCCCGATGGGCTGCGCGGGCCATTCGGGTGGATAGGCATCGTGCCGCGGCAGACTGTCGGTGAGCATGTGCCACGGCGGCTTCGAGCCGACGAACAGGTGCATCTGCGGCCGGATGCCGAGCTCGCCCTCGAGCGCACCCGCGGGCATGAAGACCAGCTGCGATGCCTGAATGACCACCGGCACCTTCGAGCCACACACCGAACAGAAGCTGCGTCGTCCCTGCGACGAGGATTCCCAGGTGCCGATCTTTTCCGTGCCGCCCCGCCAGTGAAAAGTGGACAGCGGCCCGGCCACAAACGTGGCGAACAGCGTGCCGTGATGTTTGCGACAGATCGAGCAATGGCAGTGGCCCATGATGGTCAGCGGCGCATCGTACGACCAATGCACCGCTCCACACACGCATCGGCCTTCGACGCGCGCTGAATACACCTCGTTCGGAAGGACCCACGTATCCGTGTGCATGTTCCCAGGGCTTACGCCCCACTCCTGATGCCGCCGAAGCGGCGGCGTCCGTCAAATTTTTGAAAGAGCTTGTTCCAGGTCCGCGATCAGGTCGTCCGCGTTCTCGATGCCGACAGAAATGCGTATCAACGCGTCGGTGACGCCCATGCGGTCGCGCGTTTCCTTGGGCACGCCGGAATGCGTGGTGGAAGCGGGATGCGAAATCAACGTCTCGGTGCCGCCCAGGCTCACCGCGAGTTTCATGACCTGCAACGCATCCAGCATGCGGAACGCCTCTGCCTCACCACCGCGAATGGAAAACGCGAACGTGGAGCCCGCGCTCTGGCACTGCCGCGCGAACACCTCGGCGCGCGGATCACCGTTCTTCAGGTGCCCGAGATAGTTCACGCTGGCGACCTTCGGATGCTGGGCGAGGTAGCCGGCGACGCGGCCGGCATTGTCCGCCGAGGCGCGCATGCGCAGTGCCAGTGTTTCCATCGACCGCATGATCATCCACGAAGTGTTCGGGTCGAGTTGCGTGCCCAAACTACTGCGCAACGCGCGCACCGGCGCCACCATGGACTTCGAACCGATCACGCCGCCCGCCACCAGGTCTGAATGGCCGCCGACATACTTGGTGAGCGAATACATCACCAGGTCGGCGCCGTGCTCGAGTGGCTTCTGGAACACGGGACCAAGGAAGGTGTTGTCCACGGCCACGGGCGGACGCACGCCGCCCTGCTGGCCGGCGATCCACTCCGACGCCTCGCGCCAGAGCCTGAGGTCGACCAGGCTGTTGGTGGGATTGGCGGGAGTTTCGGTGACTAACAACCCGACCTTGCCGCCTTTGGCTTGCGCCTTTTCGATGGCGGCCTTCGCACCAGCCATGACCGCTTCGCGATTGACGGCATCGGCGACACGAACCGCACCGATGCCGAACGCCGGCATGGTCTTGTCGATGAGGGTCTCGGTGCCGCCGTACAGCGGTTCACTCATGAGCAGCGTGTCGTTGGGCTTGAGATACGCCCACAACGTCGTTGATATGGCCGACATGCCGCTCGAGAACACGCAGGCGGCCTCACCGCCCTCCCACAATCCCAGCCGGTCTTCGAGCACTTCGAGATTGGGATTGTTGAAGCGCGAGTACACCAGGCCCGCGGCCTTGCCCGGCGGCGGCTGGCGCCGCCCGGAGGTGTAGTCGAAGAAGTCCTTGCCGTCCTGCGCATTGCGAAAGACGAACGTCGAGGTGAGGAAGATCGGCGGCTTCAGCGAGCCTTCGGACAGGACCGGATCGTATCCGTAACCCATCATCTGCGTTTCGGGCTGCAAGACTCGATTGCCGAGTTTGCGCTTGTGGTAGTTATCGGTGCTCATCAAGGAGCTCCTTACAAATTCAAGATACCGGATCCTATCTCGATAACCTGACCACCCACGAATACTTCGCTGTCGGAATTCACTTCGAGTTGCAAAGTAGAGGGGCGGCCGATGAACTCCCCTTGACTCACTTCGAAATTGAGCGGCGGGCGGCGACCCATGGCCACGAACCAGGCGCCGAGGTTGGCGCAGGCCGAGCCGGTCGCCGGGTCTTCGAGAATCGCGCCGTTATCGGGGAAAAAGAATCTGCTGAGGATTTTCTTCGCGCCCGCTGTCGAGAACACATAGGCTTGACCCGCGCCGTCGACGCTCTTGAGTTTTTCGAACAACTCCGGCTTCGGCCGCGCACGCTTCACCGCTGCCTCGCTGGTGAGCGGAATCACCAGCTGTTCGCGCCCGGCTTTCATCCACAACGGTTGAAACCCGATGTCCGCGGCATCGAGGCCTAACAAGCGTGCGAGCTCCGCCGGCTGTATCTCGATCAGGCGCGACGTCGACGCGGCGGCCCGCAATGTCCAGAAGTCACCGTCGGAGGTGACCGGAATGATGCCGGCGCGCATCTCGAGCCCGAGCTGGTTGCCGCCCAGGCCGAGCGCGCGACACACGTGCGCGGTGCCCAGCGTGGGATGGCCGGCGAACGGCATTTCATAGGCGGGCGTGAAGATGCGCACCAAAGCGGCGGCGCGTTTCGACGGCAGGATGAACGTGGTTTCCGAGAGATTGAACTGACGCGCCAGCGCCTGCATCGCCGCCGGGTCGAGCTGGCTGCCGTCTTCGACCACGCACAATGGATTGCCGGACAGCCGCGCGCCCCCGGCCGTGAACACATTGAGAATTCGAAACTTGAGTTCCATGGCACGAGATTATTTCACATCGATGACCTCGGGATCGGTACACACAGGGTTGATCTGAGATTCAATTGTCCTTGCGGACGCCCTGTCACGCTGGAGTCACGCGTGGCGGGGATCATCTTCGGCTGCAATTCCCGCCGTCTGACAACCATAAAAACTCGCTGATGCGGCTCGCCGTCGTCACCAACATCCTCGCGCCTTACCGGGTGCCTTTGTTCGAAGAGCTGGCGCGGCGCTGCGCCCTGAAAGTCTTCACACTCGCCGAACGCCACGCGAATCGCGATTGGGCGCCAGCCAAATCGGACTTCGCCACGCTTACCCTGCCGGGCGTGCAGCTGCGCGGCGGTTCACTGGATCCTGTGCACCTCAATCTCGGCGCGTGGCGCGCGTTGCGGGATTTCCGCCCGGACGTCGTTCTCGGCGGTGGATTCACCCCCGCGCACCTGGAAGCGCTCGCCTGGTGCCGCACGCATCGCAGCCGCTATATCTGCTGGGGCGAGCTGCATCTTCATCACGAGAGCGAGTCGTCCGGATTGCGCCGCTGGGTGCGCCACGCTGCCGTACGCGCGAGCAGTGGGTGGATTGCCTCGTCGAGCGATTCGCGCGACGCGTTCGTTCACTATGGCGCCAGTCCCGAACGCGTACTCGTTTCGCTGATGCCGGTGCGCAATGCGCAGTTCCGCCGCCACGCCGAAGAATCGTGCGCCGGAGGGTTGGCGGGTGAGATTCGGCAGCGCTATGGAACACCACTCATTCTTGGAGTCGGGCGACTGGGCACGCGCAAGGGCTGGCCGCAACTGCTGCAGGCGCTGCGCTTGCTGCGACGAGAAATCCGCGAGTGTTCGCTCGTCATCGCCGGCGAAGGGGCGGCACGCGCCGAGCTCGAAGCGCTCACCGAGTCTCTTGGGCTCGACCGGGTATTTTTCATTGGCTCACGAGAACTCAGCGACATCGCGGCGCTGTACGCGGCCGCGGATGTGTTCGCGTTTCCGACGCTGGCCGATACTTACGGTGCGGTGCTCGCCGAGGCCGTCGCTTGCGGCACTTTCGCCGTGAGCTCGATTCACGCAGGCGCGACGCGCGATCTCATCGCGAATGGCGAATCGGGCATCACCGTGGATCCAACGGACCCCGCGGCATTGGCGGACGGCTTGCTCCGCGCGCTGCGCCTGTCGGCGAATGAGCGCGCTGCGATGGCAGCGCGCGCGCGGGACCGGCTGCCTGCCGACGACATCGTCGCCGGTGCCGCGGAGATTCTCGGATACGCAGAGGCGCTGTGTCGCCCCGGCGCTTGGCCGCAAGTTCGCGCCGCGCCAGGCTCATGAACTGGAACGCGGAATTGAGACTGCGAGCAAGTGGCATCGCGATGGTTTGACACATGTATTACACAGAGCGCCGATACGATCAGCCGCACATGCGAGCCGCTCAGGTTCAACAATTCTACGACCGCGAAACCAATGCGCTCGACTGCCGCATCGCGGACGCGTTCGATTCATTGCTGCGGGGATACGCCGCGGCCCCGCTGCACTGATCTTCATAGCCATGTACGACGCACTCGTGGCACTCGCGCTCGCCACTCTCCCGGGCTCATCGCTCATCGGTTTCGACGCGGAACCCACGCCTGGCTGGCATCGCGGCGGCCTCGAGCTCCAACCCGGTCGGCCACGCGAGATCAAGCTCGACGCGCCGCTGACCACGAATGCCGGTGCGCTCGCGTTCTGGATCCTTCCGAAGTCAGCGGGGACCGGGCCCGACGGTTCGTTTGCGCTGCTCAGCGCGAGCTGGGACGCCAACAGCTACCTGGCGATTTCGCAGGGCTGGTGGGAACCGATCGGCAGTGGACAGTTCTATGTTGTGCTTTCCAATCGCGATGCCGCGTTTTGCAATACTGAGCGATCGCTCGCGACCGGACGCTGGACGCAGGTCGTCGTCACCTGGAATGGCGGGGCGGCAGGCTACTGCCGCATCTATTTCGACGGAGTGCAGGTGGGCAACAGCCCCATTCACATCGAGCACCCACTCACTTTGGCTTCACCAATGACGGTCGGTTCGGACGGCGGGTCGCGCGACCGGCGTTCGCGCGACGCGCGCGGTGTTTTCGACGAGCTACAATCTTTTCCTGCCAGTCTCAACGATGTGCAGGTGCGCGCCTTGTACGAACGCGCGGTGCCGGACCCACGCGAGCGGCAGCGGCGCGCATTCGATTGGGCGCGACCCTTCGCGCCGGAGCGCGCGACCGCTCCGGCACACGAAACCCGCGCGCTGCTCGATGAATCCTGGCAATGGGCGCGCAGCCGCGAAGACGTCGCGAACCTCGTCGACACGGCCGCCAGGGCGGGATTCAACGTGCTCGTGCCCTGCGCCTGGCATGGACGCGGCACCGTGTGGCCGACGGAACGCGCCCATGTGCAGTCAGAACTCGTGTCGACGCTCGCGCGCTTCGATCCACTCGCGGAGCTGATCGCGCGCGCGCACCGCGCGGGAATCGAGGTTCATCCCTGGATCACGGTGGTGCGGCGCGAAGACGAGCGATATCCGCAATTCTTCGATGCCGCCACACCCGCCGGTGCCTATGACGTGCAGCGACCGGAATTCCGCGCGTTCATGACTTCGCTCGTCGACGAGCTTGCGACTCACTACGACATCGACGGCGTGAACCTCGACTACATCCGTGCGATGGGTATCTGCCGCTCGGACTCCTGCGCACGCGCGTATCGCCAATTCACGGGTCAAATCACCGGTGCGTCTGCCGGTCGCAACCTCGAAGCGGATATCGCGGCAAGCGGTGTTGCCGGGCCGGCACGCGAGTCTCTGACACGCTGGCAGGATGCGGCGGTGCGCGACCTGGTCACGACCATCGGCGCGCGAGTACGCGCGGCGCGACCGGGGTCGCGAATCACCGTGAGCGGCCATCCCGTACCGCTCGCGACGCTGCGGCCGCTCGAAGGTCGTGCGGAAGTCGAGTGGCTGCGCCACGGACTGATCGACGCGGTACTCGCCATGGAGTACGGGGCCGTGCCGCGCCACGAACGCATGGCAGCGGTCGCCGCCGAATTGCCCGATCCGGCGCAGCTGGTATGGGTATTCGCGAATTTCGAGCGGCTCGATGGCGTTGCCGTCGCGCGGCCCGCCGAGAGCCTCGGTGAGTACATCCGCTTCGCGCGCGCGCGCATTCCCGGCAGCGGAGTCGCGATCTATCTGCGCGCAATGCTCAATGACGCACAGCGCGCGGCGCTTGCCGGTGGCGCATTCCGGCAATCTGCGGACCCAGCATGGGCGCATCTGGAACACTCACCATGAACGCCCTGCCGTGGATCGCCGCCGCGCTGGTCGGCAGCACGACGTTGTTTCTCATCTGGCGCGGTGCGCTCGTGCTCATGTTGCTGCTGATCGGCTCACTGTTCCTGGGTTGGGTGAGCCCCACACACCTGGAAGTCGCCGGTTCGTTCGACGTGCATGCAGCCCTCATCGTGTTCATTGCAATCGCACTGTGTTTTGGTCTGGCGCGCGGTTTCGTGCGCGACACGAGCTTTGGGCTGCCAATGACCGCGCTCGCCTGCCTGTGGCTCGGCGCGCTCCTGATGCCAGTGCTGCGCGGCGAGTCGACGCCATTCCTCGCGCTCAATGCGTCGAAGGAATTCATGATGCTGTTCGCATACTTTGCGATGGTGACCTTCGTTCGCGGAATGCGCGACCTGCGGTTTGCATGGCGCGCGATCCTTTGGCTCGGCATCTACTACAGCCTCATCGAGATCGCGGCGCAGATGGTCGGTCCTGCGCTGATCGATCGCATGGCAGTGGACTACCGACCCGACGCGTTCGGATTGTGGAAACTCTATCTGGGTTTCTGGCCCGTGATCCTCATCACGCTGCTCTACGCGGTGTTCGCGTACTGCCAGGGCCGGCGCCGATCGCTGCCGCTATTGTTGCTCGCGCTGGCGGGCCTCATGCTCACCTTCTTCCGCTCCTATCTGCTCGCGTTCCTCGCGATCGTGCCGTGCCTGCTGCTGCTGGTTCGCGCGGCGCGCGAGTCACGCCGCGCGGTGGTCGAGCTCGCGGTGGTATTCGCCTTCGCGGCGGCGCTTGGCCTACTGCTCGCGGGTAATGCCTTCGTCGACGCGAGCGATTCGTTCGCGTTCTCCGGCCTGCGGGAGCTGCGCGACCAGACCGGCGGCGCGCTCGCCGGCCGGCAGGCCTACGAGCACACGCTCTTCGAGCTCACCGCGCAGCGGCCGCTGTTCGGTTTCGGCTTCGTCCAGCGCGAATCGGCGATCGTGCAGCAGCTGTCGCTGCCGGCGTTCGCCGGCTCCTCGCTCGGCTTCATCGACGCGGGCTGGGCCGACGTCCTCGTGAAATTCGGTTATGTCGGCGGTGCGACGTTGCTGCTCACGTGGCTGTGGATCTTGAAGCGCGTGTTCGGGATCGCACGGCGCACCGAATCCGCCGACGTACGCGTGCGCGCGCTCACGGTCGCGGCGCTGATACTCATCTACATCATCGTCCTGCCGGTGCACGCGCCACTCACGCACAGCTTCGGCCTGCTGCCACTCGCGCTGGCGCTTGGCATCCTGGACGGTGAGGCGCGGAGAGAAGCATGAGTGTTGTTCTGCACATCACCGAGAAGCTCGAGCGACACGGCGGCACGCCGCGCAAGCTTCTGTCGCTGGTGCAGCACGACCAGGGACTTCGCCATTCCTTCGTCACCTTCCTGCCCGGCGATCTCGACGCGGAGATGCGTACGGCGGGCGCGACGGTCGCGTGTGCAAACTCGACGACCATTGCGACGATCGTGCGCGCCACCGTCGCCGCAGCACGCCGTGAGCACGCCGAAGTCATCTGCACACATTTCACGCGCGCTCTGGTTTGCGGCGTGCTCGCAGGACGCTGGCTCAGCATGCCAGTGATTCACAATGTGCATGGGCCCGCAAGCGACGTGCCGCGCGCCACGCTCTCCGGGCACCTCGGGCGTCTCGCGAGCTATTGGGCGCTACCGCAGGTAAAACTCATCGGCGCGAACTCGCGCTTTTCGGCAGACACGATGCGACGCGTGTATGGCTTGCCGGAATCGAAGGTGCGCGTTCTTCCCTGCCCGGTAACGCTACGGGTGCGCAACGGCGGTGCGCACGATTTGCCGGCACGTGCCCCGGGCCGATTGCGGCTTGTGCAGATCGGCGGACTCATCCCCGTGCGGCAGCAACACCTGTTGCTGCAAGGGCTCGCTCGTCTGCAAGCCCTGCAAGTTGACGCGGAGCTGCTCATGGTCGGTGACGGTCCGCGGCGCGCCGAGCTTCAGGCGCTCGCGCAATCACTCGACATCACTTCGCGTGTCCACTGGCTCGGGATTCGCGAAGACATCGGCGACGTGCTCGCGGAAGCAGATGTCTACGTGAGCGCCATAAATAACGAAGGTTTTGGCATCGCTGTTGTCGAGGCGATGTTGCAGGGTTTGCCTTCGGTGCTCCCGAACGGTGGCGCTCACCCGGAAATCACGGACGGTGGACGCTGCGGCGTACTCTACGACTCCACCGATAGCGAAGCTTTCGCCCGCGCGGTTGCCGCATTGTGGCAGGACGCCCCGCGCCGCGCCGCGATCAGCGACGCCGGGCGAATCTTCGCCGGCCAGATGTTCGCGCCCGCGCGATACGCGGAACGGTTCGGAAGGTTTATCGACGAGGCGCAGCTCGCGTGAGCGCAGTGCAACCGCTCATGCCCGCGCGTTACGCCGGTTGGGTGGCGCTCAGCGGATTCGCAAACGCCGCGGTGAGTGCGTCTTGCGCCGCGATCGCGCTGCCGTTGCTGGTCGCCGTGCTCGGCGTCGAGCGCTACGGACAATGGGCGGTACTCGGACTCTTCGTGACCACCGCCGCCGCGCTGGACCTCGGGCTGTCGCGCGCGCTCGTCCTGCAATGCGCGGCACAACCGCCGGCGCGTGTGCGCGAATTCGCTACCGCCGCCGCGCTCATCGCCGGCGTGGTGGCTGCATGCGCCGTAGGCGCGCTCGTCTTTGCCGCGCTCACGGGTTTTTCATTCGGCCTTGCCGAAGGCGTGATGACACCCGCCATCGCCATGGCAGGTGCCAGCATTCTCGCGCTCGGCATGTTGAATGCCGTGATGCGCGCGGTGCTCGAATCGCAGATGGCGGTGCACTGGGTGAATCTGGGTTACCTGCTGCAGACCGCGTTGCTCTACGGATTCACACTGGCCGCGGCATTACTCTGGCCTGCGGCGTTGCTGCCCGCCAGCGTGGCCGCATTCGGACTCGTCGCGATACTCAACGCGTCGCTGCTGTCCCGACTCGGCGTGCTCGCGCCGCGCCGTCCCAAGCGTGCCGCGCTGGATGCGATGCTGGCGAGTACGCGCGAGTCGTTCCTGCTGGCGGTGCCAACCGCCTTTCTGCCGCCGCTCACCGCTTTCCTCGCGCTGAGTCATTCGACCGGGCCCGCGCAATACGCCGTCTTCGATCTCGCACTGCGGATTGCAACGTTGGGTGCAACCTTGCTCTCCGGGCTCGCGGTCCCCATGCTGGCCGCCGCTGCGCGCTCACGCGCGACCGGTGGCACTGAGGCTGCGCTCGATCGGCTCACCATCCGCTATCTAGCGGTCGGTTGGTCGCTGCTCGTCGCGGGAATTCTGGTTTACACCCTGGTCGGCGCGCGACTCGTCGCCTGGGTGTTCCCAGCGGCCGGCCCCGGGCTCTACCCCATCGCGGGCGTGTTGCTCGCGGGCATGGGTGTACTGGCCGCAAGCGAGGGAGCGATCCGCGCGGTCTCCGCGAGTTCGGCGCCCGGGCCGGTGTTCTGGGCGCGGCTCGCAATTCTGGCGCTTGTCGCGGGCGCCGGTGGCCTGGCGTGGAGTGCTGGCGGCATGAAGGCATTCGCGACGACTTATGCGCTCGCGAGTGTCGCAGGTGCGGCCGTTGTGCTCGGCGCCTGGATCAGGCGACGCCCACCCACGAGCGGGCGACCCTAGTTTGCGAGGCCCAATGCGCTGCAGTCCAGTGGCGTGAGGCCGCGCTTCACCAACGACCGATTGACGAAGACCGGGTCCTCACCGTCATGCACCGGCGCGGAACGACATCGACACTCACGCGCGTCGTAGTAGTAAGGTCCTTCCAGCCCGGCATCTCGCAACAGCGCATAAATGTTGTCGCGGCCGGCGCCGCGCCGATCCGACAGGCCGTTGACCTCGACAAATACGACCGCCGTGCGGCTGAGCTGTTCGCCCATGCCGCGCAGCACCTCGTACTCGAATCCTTCAACGTCGATCTTGATCACATCTGCCGTGAGTTCGCGCTGCTCGAGTTCCATGTCGAGCCGAAGCATTGGAACTTCGATGGCCGCGTCATCGCCGCCGGCCACGACGTGAGTCGTGGAAGATCCGGGAGTGTCGGAGATCCTCACGACGTCAGAACGATCGCCGGCGGCTGCGCAGTGCGGGATCACATTGCTGCGCGAATTGCGCCGCAGATTCTCGATCATCAAGGCGAAGGTCGCGGGATGCGGTTCAAACGCGAGCACCGTGGCGCGCGGCTGCTCGGAGGCGACCAGCGTATACGCGCCAACATTGGCGCCTACGTCAATGAATACACCGCCCGGCATGAGCAGTCGCTTGAGAAGCGTCATGTTGTTGTAGTCGTACAGGCCGTGCGCGTTCACCAGTGCGGACACGCCGCAACGTCCGTGGGTCGCGACCAGCACAGATTCCGACAGCGTGAGCTCGAGAGGGAAATCCTCGAGCGCGCGGCGGCGCTGCCAGTCGAGGTGCCGTCGTACCGCCGCGACCCGGTCGATGTATGGGTTGCGCGCGATACGCTGGAGCGAGCCCAGGAACTGTTGAATACCCATGCCAGACTTCGGCGATGCGTTAGCAGCCGCGCCTGTCGACGCGGTACTGCGCAGGCGACTTCGCGCGCAGCGTGAACGCGCGCAGAGCGGCGGCGGCCAGCAGCGCTAACAAGAACGTCTCACTTAGTCTCCCGCCACCACCACCGCCGCCGCCGCCGCTATTCGAGCTCACGGCCACGATCGCTTGCGTGTTGCTGCTGCCGCCCGGGCCGACGCACTCGAGATTGAAGGTGGTCTGCGCGGTGATCGCCACCGTCGTCTCATTGCCGGTGGCGCCCTTGGTCCCCGACCACGCGCCCGTGGCCGTGCACTGCGTGACATCGGTGGACGTCCACTGCAGCCGCGATGTGCCACCCGGCGCGACGCGTGCCGGATCCGCGGTCAACGTGATCGTGGGCAGGTTCGGCGCGGTGGCCACGCGCACGCGGTAGGTACCCGCACCGCCGCTCTGCGCGCCAGGCTTGGCGATGAAGTTAATGAAATAGGTGCCGGGCGTCGCCGAGAAATTGAAAGATCCGCCACCGAAGAAGCTGCCGATGACCTCTGGCCCGCGCGTCACAACCGCGTCGAAGCCGGCGAAGCGCGCGGGAAATTCCAGATCGTCCGCCATCACCTGGAGCCGCCCGGCGGTGATCACCGAGAACTGCCACGCGCCGAATGCCGAGCCGACACCGCGCGTGCCTTCGATCACCGTCGCGCCCGTGCCCGTCGCCGGGCGCAGCTCGACTCCATAAATGCCGTTGCCCGTCTGATTGGCCTGTCCGAACACCAGCAGGTTCACGGTCCCGGCGACCAGCGTCACGTCCCGGGAACCGGGCGCGTCGAGAGTCGCGGCGGTGGCGCCGTTTTGCGTAACCACCGCGCGCAGCGCGCTGAAGCCCTGCGGAAACGCGAAATCGGTCAGACGCAGTCGATAGTTCCCATCGGCGCTCACCATGCCGCTGAAGGTTGCGGCCCCGACGCTCTCGCCATCACTGGTGGTGTTCACGTAGTTCAGCACCGGGGCCCCACCACGACGCAGGTCGGCAGCGTAGCTGCCGGACGCGCCTGCTCCCGGCATCGCGACGGCTAACAACTCGTGCCCGGCGGCAGCGGCCGTGAAATCGACCGTGCCGGCCGCATCGAGGCGCGCGACCAGTTGGCCGGCGGAAGTGATCGCGAGCTTCAGCGTCGTGAGCTGCATCGGTAGCAACAGGTCCGTCGCAGTAAGGGTATGGGCTCCCGCGGCCAGCAGGCCACCGCCGATCTGGCTCACGCGACCGACTGGCGACAGGCGGCGGTAGATAGCCGCGCCGCTCACCACGCCGCGCACTTCGGTGAAGTAGAGTCCGGCGCCGGCGCTGGCATCGGCATTGGCAATGGCGAACAGCCGGTAGTTGCCCGCATTCGCCGTGAAGGTGGCCTGGCCCGCGGCCGCGAGCGTCGCGATGGGGGCGCCGCCCTCCGGCACGATGGTCAGTTGTATCGACGCCAGGGATTGCGGAAACGCGAGGTCGTTGAGCGAGACGCGATATTCGCCGGCCTCGGTGACCGCGAACGTCGCGTCGAGCACCTGGTGCGTATCGGGCGACGGCGGATTGGGCACCGAGATGGTGCCGGTAAAGTCGAGCACCGGCGATTCCTGGCCGTGACGCACGCGCGCGCCGACCGTGCCGATGCCGGTGTTGCCGGGTGTCGCAATGATGCTCAGCGCATAGGTGCCGGCCGTCGCATCGAACGTCGCGGTCGCGGTGTCGCCGAGCTCGAGCTGGCGCACGATCGCGCCGTCGCGTAGCACCGCGGCCCGTGTGCCGGTCAATGCGCCAGGGACCGCGAAGTCGGTGATCGTCAGGTCGTAGGTGCCCGCGGAGCTCACTTCGAACTCACGCAGGATCGCCGATGGCGCCGCCGGCGAGACAACCATGCCAGTCTCATCGAGCAGCGACTGAGCCCGCGCGGCCAACATGGGCAGAAAGAACGCCGCCAACACCAGAACTATATTTTTGCGCATGGTGTCAGCCCTTTCCGGAGATGCTGGCGAGCGCGGCGCGAGCTTCGTCGGCGCCGGCGAATACTGACTTGTTCTGCAATGCGTCCCGCAAATTCTCTCGTGCCTGCGCGCTGAGCCCACTCTTCAACTGCGCCATGCCGAGGTGGAAGCGAACCACTTGCGCCTGTGGTGCGATCTGGCTGGCGCGTTCGAGCACGGTGAGCGCTTCCGCATACTGTCCGCGGCGATAGAGAACCCAGCCGTGGGTGTCCAGCAGAGCGGCGTTGGGCGAGTTGGCGAATCGCTGCGTGAGTTCGCGCGCGCGATCCAGGCTCTTCGAATCCTTGCGGTAGGTGATCAGCAGCATGGCGAGGTTGTTTTCCGCCGCCTCGGCACTGCGGTGTCTGGCCAGCAGCTCTTCATACCGCGCGATCGCCTTGCCGGGCTCGCGGTTGCGCTCGTACAGCGCCGCCAGATCCGCAACCAGCGCGAAGTCCCAGTTGGAACGTGGCACTCCCTTCTCGAGCGTGGCTGTGGCCGCGGCCTGATCATTCGCCCCCAGCTGCGCCAGCGCCAGGTTGCGCCAACCCAGCGGCCACTCCGGCGCCGCGGTGACGACCTGGGTGAATTCCTGCTGCGCCGGCGCGTACTCCTTGTTAGCCAGGCGCAACTCGCCGAGCAGGTTGCGCGCCACGAAGTTCGTCGGGCTATGCACCAGTGCCTGTTCCACGGCGGCGCGCGCGAGCTCGGGATGTCCGGATGAGATGTGGATGCGCGCCAGCGCGGCCAGTGCGTCGGCGGCCCCGGGCTGCAGTTGCAGCGCGTGCTCGAATGCCGCCTGTGCATCGGCGACGCGTTTCTCGGACTGCGCGACGACGCCGGCGAGATAGAAGCCCACGGCCTTCTGCGGAGCCAGCGTTTTCAGATCTTCGGCGGCG
>JBDTSV010000141.1:0-30466 GCA_039930985.1 Pseudomonadota bacterium | reverse complement strand
TATTTCCGTGTTCGCGTGGTGGGCACGAGCGGTACGCCGCAGACGGTGTTCACGCGGCCGGGCAGGAGCGGAGTCGTCGCCGGCGCGTGGACGACGGCGACCGTGAATCTCAGCGCATACGCCGGGCAGACCGTGCGACTGCGATTCGAGGCCGCCGATGCAGCAGCGGGCAGCATCATCGAGGCGGGATTCGACAACGTATCCGTGACGCGGCAGTAGTCGGCGAAGACTCGCGCGACATCGTTTGGGTGGGCAGGCGCTCGTGTACGCTGCGCGGCGTGTCTTCAACGCCCTCGATCTCCATTGCCACCGCTCACGACGCGCCCGCGCTCGCGGTGCTGCGCGCTTCCGTGGCGCGCGACATGACGGAGCGATATGGCGAGGGCGACTGGTCGGCAACGCCCGAGGAAGGCGATGTCCTCGGGCAGCTGAATGCATCGCGCGTACTGGTTGCGCGTCGCGATCAGCAGATCATCGGCACCGTACGCCTGGTGCGCGCGTTGCCATGGGCTTTCGACGCCAGTGCCTTCACGCCGATCAAGACTGCGCTCTACGTTCTCGGGCTCGCCGTCGCGCCACACGCGCGCGAGCAGGGCGTGGCACGTCAGCTCATGGAGGCGGCGAAAGAAGTGTCACGCTCCTGGCCCGCGGATGCGCTATGGCTGGACGCGTACGATCACCTGGCCGGCGCAGGACCTTTCTACTTAAAAAGTGGCTTTCGCGAGGTCGGGCGCACGAAGTACAGAAAGATGCGCCTGATCTACTACGAGTGGCTGGTACGAGGACCGGAGCCTATTCGGGTTCCCGGCGCGTGAGGCGCACTTCCACTTCGCGGTCGACGTAGCGCCATTCTTCGGTCGCGCGCAGGCGCGCCAGCAGCTCGTCGAACGCGGCCTCATCTTCGGGCGCGAATTCGAACCACGTCAGAAAGTCGAACGGCTCGCCGAGATCGCGGCAGTGATGCAGGCGCCGCGCGATGCGCGGCAGATATTCCATGCCGATCGAGGTATGGCGCGAGCGTTCCTCATATACCGCGCGTCGTTCGTCCTGGGGCTTCTGCCACCACTCGGCACTTTTGCGGATCGGGATCAGCGCGGCGCGCGTCGCCGATGGGCGCGCCAGGGGAGGTTGCACCGCCTTCAATGCGACCGATTCGGAAGCCGTGGTGTAGCGCAGGTGGCTGGTGACGCCGCGCAGTTGCCAGAAGCACGGACGGGTAGTGCGTGCGGCCTCGCCTTCGAGGACCTCGAGCCGCGGCGCCGAGCCGAGCGCCTCCGTCGAACGGCAGGAAATCGAGGTTACATCCCAGCGGCCAGACCGACCGGCCACGAACCTCACCAGCAGTGGAGACCCAGGCTTCATCCACCTACCAATGCATTTGGTAGTTGGATGTTCCCGCGCAATGTCTCAGTGCTGCACGTAGTTGCTGGCCTGGCCCCTGAGCATCACGCGGAAGGGGAACTGCATGGTGCAAGGATGGCCGGCGCAGACGGCGGGCTTGTACTCGGTCAGCAGCAGGATGTCGCCCGCGAACTTCGTCATCTCGGGCCGGTTGTTGGTGCCGTAATCCTCGACCTTGGTCGCTTTGCCATCGGGGCCCACTGTCACCGACATGATCAGCTCGCCGCGCGCCTGTAGCCGCTGCTGAGCCCTGTTGATGACGTTGTAGATGGGCTTGATGCCTTTGATCGGAAAGGGCGGTTCGTCGCTATCCGGGATCGTTTCGTATAGTCCGCGAAGTGCGGCCAACTGCTTTGGATTCAGCTGCTCATAGGTCTTGTTCAGCGGGACGGCCGAGTCCCACTCGATGTTTCGCGGCATCAGCCGGCCGGTATCCGAACTCGCTTCGCGAAGATTGACCGTTGGGGCCGTGGCGATCGCGGATCGCGGCGCGGTTTCCCTCTGGCCCGATGTCTGCGCGTGGGCGCTCATGAAGACGCAGGTGGATGCGGCAAATAGCAAACAAGTCTTGACTGTGTTCATGACCTCTCCCTGGATTGATCAGTGCTGGACGTAGTTGCTGGCCTGGCCCCGAAGCATCACGCGAAAAGGGAATTGCATGGTGCAAGGGTGGCCGGCGCAGACGGCGGGTTTGTATTCCGTCAGCAAAAGAATGTCCCCCGCGAACTTCGTCATTTCCGGCCGGTTGTTGGTGCCGTAATCCTCTACCTTGGTCGCCTTGCCATCGGGTCCCACTGTCACCGACATGATCAGCTCGCCGCGCGCCTGAAGCCGCTGCTGCGCCTTGTTGATGGCGCTGTAGATGGGCTTGATGCCTTTGATCGGAAACGGTGGCTCGTCGGTGTCGGGAATCTTCTCGTACAGCGCGCGAAGGGCGGCCATCTGCTTTGGATTGAGCTGATCGTAAGTCTTGTTGAGCGGGATGCTCGCGTCCCACTCGATGTTTCGCGGCATCAATCGGCCCGTCTCCGAACTGGCTTCGCGCAGGTTGACGGTGGGAGCGGTGGCGATCGCGGACCTTGGATGAGTCTCCTGTGCGTGTGCGTTCGTGAATACGCATGCGGAGGCGGCGAGCAGTAGACAGAACGTTGTGGTCTTCATGAGCGGAACTTCACCACGCAGCGGAAAGACAGTCAATTCACGCGAGGCGGGAGTGGGAGTTAGGCCGTGCGGTACCGATCTGTAAGGCAAGTGCAGGGCTGTGCCATCAATGACTTAGGCCGCGCCGCTGTCGCGCGGAATCTGTAATGGCTTCTGTCATCAAGTCGTTTGTTGTGACACCTCAATGCCCGCCGACCGAACCCCGATCAATCGACAGTGACGATGACTTTTCCCCGCGCATGCCCGGTGCCGACGTACTCCAACGCTGCCGCGGTCTGCGCGAGTGGATAGCGCCGATCGATCACCGACTTCATCTTTCCATCCCGTATCAGACCCGCGAGATATTCCAGGTCGGTCGCGCCCGCGTCTGCAATGAAAAACACGAGTTCCTGGCTGACGAACGGTGCCAGCATCTTCTGCTTCATTACCCTCGTCATGGGACCAAACCATGGGTTGTCCTTGGGTCCGCTGACCGTGACGATGATGCCTTTGGGTTTCACGACGCGGCGCAGGTCCAGGAAATCCTGATTGCCGACGTTGTCGATGATGACGTCGTACTGCTCGCTTGCTTCGGTAAAATTCTGCCTGGTGTAATCGATGACGTGATCTGCACCGAGCGAGCGCACCAGTTCCACATTGCGCGTGCTGCAAACGGCGGTGACTTCGGCGCCGTAGTTCTTCGCCAGTTGCACTGCATATGTACCCACACCGCCGGAAGCGCCGTTGATGAGCACTTTCTGTCCGGCCTTGATGCGTCCGTAGTCGCGCACCGCATTGAGCGCCGTGCCGCCAGCGATCCCCAATGCCGCGGCGTCCTCGAATGGGAGCTCCGCGGGCTTCAGCACGATGTCGCCCGTTTCCTTCGAGACAGCGTATTCGGCAAGTGCGGCGCCGACGAAGCCAAACACGTCGTCACCAGGTTTGAACCGCGTAACTTTGGCGCCGACCGATTCGATCGTGCCCGCGAAGTCGTGCCCCAGGCGCACGCGCTCCGGCGCGCCGAAACCCGTGGAGAGACGCATCACATAGGGTTTGCCCGTGGCCATGTGCATCTCGTAGGGATTCACGCTCGCGGCGTGAATCTTGATCAGCACCTCGTCGTCGGCGGGTCTGGGTTTGGCGATCCGTTCGAGCGTCAACAACGAGGGCGGGCCATAGCAGCGGTGCATGATGGCGTGCATGGAGTCCGCGTCCGTGGATTCCGGCGCCGTCGGGCACGTTGAGTCATGGCTCAGCCCCATCATCAGCGCGGCAATTCCCACCAGCAGCACGGCGGCCACGCCGCCCAGTATCTTGTTTCTTGTTTTCACGTCGAGCCCCTGCAATGGATGCGAGGACTGAACTATGACGGCGCCGCCGCGTGATCGTCGGGGCATGCGACCGCCGACGGCCCGCAGGTATCGAGACACGGCGGGAAGTGACGAATGACGGTCGGGATCGCGGCCGCCGTCACGCGTGAGGGCGGCGCGCGCCCGGCTTGCTCTATAGTCGAGACATGGAGTCCCAGGCACGAATCTTCGCCGGGCCGCGCGTGCGCTTCACGCTGGCGGTCGCGATGGCTATCGGCCTGTTGTTAGGCCTGAGCAACGGCACGCCGCTGCTGCTGGTGCTGTTGCGCGTGTGCTTCGTGGCCATGGCGCTATTGCTGGCGTTTGGCCTTTTCGAGCGCTGGCCGAAGCGCCTTCCCAAATGGTTGCCACGCACGATATTCCGGCTGATCGGCATGGGGCTCTTCACACCCATCGCGGCGGGGCTCGCCTGCGGCATCACCGGCGGCACCAATGCCGGACTTGCCGAGGGCGAGAACGCGGTCGGCCCCATCAAGCTGGTGTTCACGTCCCTGGTCTTTGCGCCGTGGATCGCAGTCGGGGCGATTCTGCGGCAACGCGATGCCACGGTGCGCGAACAGGCGTTCGCATTCGAACTCGAACGCAGTCAAATGGAAAAGCAGGTGTCCGAGGCGCGTCTGCGTCTGCTGCAAGCGCAGGTGGAGCCGCATTTCCTGTTCAACACCTTGGCCAACGTGCAGGCGCTGGTCGATTCGGGTTCGCCACAGGCGTCGAAAGTGCTCTCGAACCTGATCGCCTATCTACGGGCAGCGGTGCCCCGCATGCAGTCGCAGACGCGTGCCACGCTGGCGGACGAGGTGGACCTGGTACGCGCCTATCTCGAGCTCATGCAGATGCGCATGCCAGATCGACTGCAGTTCGGCATTCACCTCGATCCGGCGGCGGCCCGCCTGCAATGCCCACCCATGACGCTGCTCACGCTCGTCGAGAACGCGGTGCGTCACGGGATCGACCCCAGCGAAACCGGTGGGCGCATCGATACCGACATCTGGATCCGCGACGATCGCTGCGTCCTGCGCGTGCAGGACACGGGCGTCGGTCTCAAACAATCCAGTGGCGGCCTCGGCACGGGTCTGACCACTTTGCGCGAACGCCTCAAGCTGGCGTTCGGCGGCGGCGCGCATCTCGCCGTGACCGAAATTGCACCGCACGGAGTCTGCGCCGAGATCGTCTTTCCCGTGCGAGAGGCCGCATGACCGGTTCGCACCCGACCGCGCTCATTGCTGACGACGAGCCGCTGCTGCGAGAAGCGCTGGTTCGCATGCTCGCCAGTGCGTGGCCGGCGCTCGCCGTAGTCGCGCAGGCGCGCAACGGTCGCGAAGCCATTGATCTGTTCGAGGTTCACCAGCCCACTATCTGCTTCCTCGACGTGCAGATGCCGGGCAAGACGGGCGTGGAGGCCGCGCAGCACATCGGACGGCGTGCGCACCTCGTGTTCGTCACTGCGTTCGATCAATACGCCGTGCAGGCCTTCGAGCAGGGCGCGATCGACTATCTAGTCAAGCCGGTCGAGCCCGCGCGCCTGGCCGAGACCGTACTGCGTTTGCAGCAGCGATTGCGCGCCTCTGAGCCGGCGCTCGACGCAGCAGCGCTGATCCAGCAGTTGACGCAGGCGCTGCAGCCGAATGCCGCGGGCGCGCTTCGTTGGGTGAGGGCGTCGGTCGGCGCCACCGTACGGATGATCGCCGTGCAGGACATCGACTTCCTGCGCGCCGAAGAGAAATACACGCAGGTTGCCTGGCGCGAAGACAGCGGCAAACCCAGCGAGGCTGTAATCCGCACCGCGCTCAAGGAACTGATTCCGCAGCTCGACGCCACCCAGTTTGCGCAGGTGCATCGCTCCGTAGTGGTCAATCTGAGCGCGATCAGTCACGTCACGCGCGGCGAAAACGAAACCGCCGATATCCACCTGAAGGGACGACCAGAAGTCTTGCCCGTGAGCCGAACCTACCTGCACCTCTTCCGCCAGATGTGAAATGGGGACAGTCCCCATTTGCTGGCAAAAGGGGCCGCACCTCAAGTCGTATGCTTCCGACGTCGCTCGACGCCCAGGAAGTGCGCTAATGCTCGAATGTGGAACAGATCTGGCGACCGGCCGTCGTAACGACTATGTTTGGCCCAATGCTTCGCCAATATTGTCGCCCGCTCGTCTACGCGCTTGTTGCCGCGCAGCTTCTGCTGTCGGCGCCGGTCGTGAACGCCGTCGCCATGCTGGCGCAGGGCGGCGGAATACCGTGCGCCGACGCCATCGCCCACGAGCCACAATCTCAGGAATGCCCGTGTTGCCCAGATGGCGTTCAGTCGGCCGCTGGCTGCCTGACGGCTTGCCTCACGACCGCCGCAATCGCGCCGACGGTCGAATTCCTCGGTGCAGCTGCCGGCCACGTTGAAACGCTCGGTTTCACCGCGGTGCGCGTGGCTCATCTCGCCGACCCTCCGATCAAACCGCCTCCAATCGTCTGATCGACTTCCAATCGCCCGAAGACTCGCGCAACGCGTGAGCTTCGCGGTGCGTCGATCATTGGTGCGGAGGTTCTACGACGATGACAAGACTAACTCGTCACGAGGTGACCGCCACGTAAGGGCCGCGAAGCACGTGCTCCTTCCACTATCCGTCTTTCAAATCCGCGCCCTTCCAAGCAACACAATGCTCTGAAAACCGGCTGTCCTAGGGTCGGTCGTCGCGCTCAATCGATGAGCATTACATGCTTGATGCGCCCATAACCTTCATAGCAACCGCTGACCGTGAGGTTAACTTGCTTTCCTCCGGCCTCGGCGGACATCAGAAGGGCAACGACTTCTTTGAAGTGCGGGTGCCCGTCGGGTAAGAGGAACCATGAAGCGTTCCCACAGCCCCCAAGGTCTGACATGCTGTTGACGATAACAAGAAGGCCAGTGTGCCCTTCGTAGTAAAAAAGGCGATTGACTGTCGAAGTCACCGCGCCCTCAGCGGCGGTCGCTTGGCCGCCGACGCCGACTCCGAGCACCAACGAAACAGCGGCTAATAGAATTCTTCTCATGCTCACTCCCTGCCAGTCGCAAAACTAGCCTTGCGATAAAAGTAATGATACATCGCTGATGATCGGCGAGACGTGACGGACACAACTCTGATTCTTTCGAGAGTCATTCGCCTTCGACTGCTCGAAGTGCATCGTCTGCGGTTAGTGCGCGCTTGCAATCCTCGACAACACAAAACCGAGGGACGATTGGCGCCAGTAATAGTGGCCGCCTCGATTGGACGCTTTCGAGCAAGTGATCGCGTCTTCGCTCAATCACTTATAACCATTCTGTTCACATCGCAGGTTGTCGAGGCGTCGTTGAAGACGACCGTGAGCCTCTTTCCGGACAAAAACGCGGCGAGCGCAGTTGCCAACATGCCTTTGGCGCCGTCTGACGTCACGCCGTTGTTGCCAACCTGAACGTGAAAATATTTCGGGTTCGCTGTATTGAGGCAAGCGGCGGGCGAATTGACAAAGGTAACTACGAAATCGCCGGTCGCCAGTGGATAGACAGTCTTCACGTTGTCTTGGTACCAGCTCTCGGCGGCGTATGTGTCTGCCGCGCCTGCTGCAAGTAGCAGCCCCGCCACTGCACGAAGAATCAGCTTGTTTGGTTTCATGGTGTGCTTCCGTCTACTTTTGATCCAGATCCGATCGAGCTTCATGCATCCGCTTTTCAGGCCGACGTCGCATCCGGCGTTCAAACAACGCATTCCAGCACCTCGGTAGCGGCTTGCTAGTCGCTACTGCAAATTGATGCCATACACCACCGGAAAACCTTCGCAGCTTCGAGCGCGGACTGCTCAGCCGACTGCAAATGTAGTCTCCGTCGGCCTGGTCATCAACGCCAGAATCCTCACCAGCCGCCAAGAACAACTTCCGTGATCGTGCAAGGTGCTGTCGCCGAGATAAAGAGAAACCGTCGCCCCAGTGGCATACGCGGTCAACAGAGTGGCCTTGATTCGATCGATTCCCGCATGGCTTGGGTACAGAGACGCGTACGCGCCGCCATAACCACTTTGTGAGGTGCATCCGGTTAGGTCAGGTGACAGGCGCACGTTGACGCCGCCGTTGCCTGTGTCGACGATCTTGATGACCGTGGAATTGGCGGTCCAGCCTGGCCCTTGTGCAAGAGCGGGCAGGGCCCAGGCGAGTAACGCGCCGGAAATGGCAATCACTGTCGTGGCGGCGGACTTCTTCTTGTGTTTCATCACTACTCCGTTGATTCGACTACCGAACTGGTTCTGAAGCAGCGTGCGGCCGTGAGTTTGCACTCCATCGAACTACTGCAGGGTGCAATGGCTAGGTCGACGGTGCGATTCGACAGCGGGATTTCGAGCGGGGACCTGCACTTGTGCGATGAGGTCGAAGCAGAAACTAACCGCGCGCCCCACGCCTGTGCGCTTCGCGACCGGAAAAAAGAGGCGAGAAATGGCAGTGTCATGCATCGCGGCCCCGGCACTTCTGGTGCGTCATCCCGAGAGTGAATCGACAAACAGATCCGCTGGTCAACCTGACTATCTGTCGTGAATCGCAAATTTCTCTCACCTAACTTGGCGCATTGAATAAATAAACATTGCACGTTGACTTTGCGTTAGCGTGTGGCGGGGCCAAGAAGTGGACACGCGCTGGGTTACTACCCGTGATCGATGATCAAAAAAACAGGGAGGGCTCGAAAATGCGAATGACCAGCCGGACACGCGGCCTCGCATGCGCGTTGATTCTGGGATGCGCGGCATCGATGCCTAGCCGAGCCAATTTCACCTGCAGCGGACCGATCTCCTATATGGGCCTTAGCTATAACGGCTCAATCAATGTTTCGGTCGGGTTTGGCATCTGGGGAATTTGCAACCTCAACAGCCCGTTGGCCAGTGGCGGAATCGGGATCGAGCCTTCGACCTGTCGCGGCTGGTACGCGTCAATTCTTGCTTCGAAAAAGGCGGGTGAACAAATCACGCTGTATTTCACCTCGAACGCGAATACCGCGAACGGGGCGGAGTGTTCAGCGCTTGGCTCGTGGGTCGTCCCAAACCCACTGCCGTATTTCCTGGAAGTCCCGTAGCTGCGGAGCAGTAGAACCGTCGGCTTTAAGGAATTGATGAAACGCCACGCACGAGTCAAAGGAACGTCGATGAACAAGAAGAAATCAAATTGGGCGCTGCGCATCGCGCTATTGATCAGCGTACTTGGCGTCCTCCCGTTGCCTGCCCGCGCCACGCTCCTTGACTGCCAGGACTTGTATGTCGGGCGAATCTGGCTGGAACGCGGCATTGGATTTCAGGCCGTTGTTTTCCTGGCAAACCCGACAGATGCGGGCGGTTCATATTGGAGCTACTTCACCTACTGGTCCGTGGATGAAAGGAAGTCGGCGCTAGCCACGCTGGAAGCCGCCAAGCTCGCCGGACACCGCGTACACGTCACCACTGACAACGTGGATGGTTGTGGAATCACGGCGGGTGGCACCTACGTCAAGTCGCTGATTCTCTCTACCAATCCTTGAGCAACAAATGAAAAGCGCACCCACCAATCTGTCACGCCTGCTCACGGTGTTCACACTTCTGTGCGCACTGTCGACTTCGGCACGAGCTGAAGCGACATACATCAGTGGCCACATCAGCAACGTCACCTTTGCGGGGGACTTTGTGATGATCATGGTCGACGCAGGCCTGCCAGGAAACTGCGCTGGCACGTCGTACGGATGGATCAAAATCCCTCCCGCTAACAAAGCTATGACCGCCTACGTTCTCGGGCTATCACTGAGCGGAAATCAGGCCCAGACGCTATTAACCGTTTACACCCAGGGGTTGGTGGACGGGTACTGCTGGGTCAGTCAGATCGATCCGGCCGAGTAGGAAGCCGCAGAAGAGATCCGGCGCGCGCTATCCGCTACTGCGGAACCAGAAAGAGGCCATCGATGGTGCAGTCGCTCCAATTACCGGTCGGAGTGTTCTGAGTGTAGATAACCGATGCCTGCAATCCGCCACTGGCCGCCATTGTCAGCAACTGGGCGTAGATCTCTTTGTAGAACGTATTAGTCAGAAATAGATAGCCGCCGGCGTTTGCATAGCAACCAGGCATGGCGCCAGATTGGAATGCTACATAAATCGTGCCGTTGCCGTCCTTCGTGTACATCGCGGTAATTTTTAGTGGTGATTGGGTCGGGCCGGTGGCCGCTTGCACGGCGCTTCCGAGACACGCGCTGGCGGCGCATACGTAGATCACTAGACGAGGCAGCACTGGACTTCTCCGGTTGCGTTGGCAGATAGGTCACTAGAATAGTAGGCGCAAAGCAGCCTATCAAACTGTAGACCGCGGCTTTAGCTCAAGGACGCGTGAGTGAGGATTCAGTTAGAGACGATCGGCTCGCGACGCTGCGTGAGGGGCGGGCGCCATGGACGCCGCGGTGAGCTGACTTCGGCTGGTGCCAACGCCGAAGAAGCCGGTGAGCCAATAGAGCGCGAAGAAACTTGAACTTCATTTTCAACTCCACACTTGTGCCGCGCGTTTCGCGCCGTCCCATCACTGGATGATGAATCCCGAGCGGCCTCGGATTTCCAGCGTAAACCTGCGGTTGCGTCCGAACTTGAACGGAAAAGGTTTCCAGGCGCATCCCGAGCATGCACAGCAATAACCAACTGATGAGATTCCATATCATTTGCGAAGTGGATAGCCGACGAATCTGCAAGTCAACCTGCATATCTGTCACGAACAGGCAATTTCTCTCACCGAAATGTCGAGATCGAAAATATAAATTTACCCAATGTTGTTTGCGCTAGCCTTTGGATCGCAGATCGCTAAAAAGAAGAATTGTCGGGGAGCAACGTATGACATCGATATCGCGGCATGCTTGCCTCAGCGGGTTGCTGCTGTTTGCCGCACTTTCACACACCGCACGCGCGGTCGACATCGTCAACGGCTGGAGCGCGCCGAGTTCGATCACCAAGATCTATAGCGTCTGGTCTTTCACCTACTTCAAGTTGAGCAGCACGCCGAATGGCTGCGGCCACGCAGACTTCTGGTCTCTGACCACGCAAGACACCGCGGCGGCGAAGGCGAAGCTTTCACTGCTCCTCTCGGCGTACACGAGCGGCAAGAGCGTCTCGTTGCGCTGCGAAAACAGTCAGCTCACGGATTTCGAGATCTTTGACTAGATGCCGGAGGTTGGGGAAATGAGGAAGGTTCGTAGCGCATTCGTTCCGGCGGCCGGCACTGCCCGTTGGGTCACGGCGTTTATCGCGATTTTCGCGGCCGCGCCAGGACTGGCCGATACAGCGGTGTGCAACGGCAAGCTGACGACGGTGGGTAATCACGCCAATGGCATCAATGGTCTTTACGTTGTGGTTGGCGATAGCAACATCATTCGGGTCTGCAACTTTGCCGCCACGCAATTCACGGTGACGGTCGATGACTGCAAACACATGGCAAGCCTGGCGGCGTTGGCCTTTGCCACTGAAGCCAGCGTCACTTTCTACATCGACAACGCGCCTTCGACCGTTTGCTCGGCGATTCCTGGCTGGTTCGTTGCGAACACGCGGTACTTCTCGGTCAACAAATAGCGCGCTCCCATAAAGGGTGCGGTTTCGACAGGAGTTTGAAGATGACTACAAGTCGTAAATCGTTCGTCGCGCGGTTGACGCTCACCGCAGTGTCACTGCTTCTTGCCGTCAGCGCCCAAGCAGCGAGCTACGTCGGCGAGATCAATTGGATTGAAGTGTGGCCGTCGGGGAACATCGCGTTCAAGCTCAAGGATGTAACCGCACCCTGCAACGGTCAGTTCTTGATCAACGCATCAATGGCCGGTGCGAAGAACATGTATGCCTATCTGTTGACGATAAAGGCAACGAAAGATTCCGCGACTGTTGCGCACACTACGTGCGGACCGGCGGATGGCTACGGCGGAAGTTACGCAATCGTCGACTACCTGTACTACTACTGAGAAGACGTGCCAAACGAAAGCGGTCACACACTGCTGGCTAATGGCGCTCGCGTGGAGTTGTTCGGACGTTAGGTATTCGCAGATCGAGTGCGGCTATTGCAGCGTCAAGTTGTTTGAAGATCGGCACCCCGTCAATTCGTTCTTGAGCTCAGGTGATAAGCAAACATGAAGAAAAATAGTGCCAAGAAGACGGCCGTCAGCGTTTCAGCACGCTCCGCTGACGTCGTCGCCGAGAATCGCGCCCAGCGTCCGTGGATGCTGATATTGCTAGGCGTCGCTACGGTTGGGTTCGTGCTCGTCGTTCAACTCGGCGGCCATTCGCGATCGGGCAAAGGGCGCGTCGAAGAAAAGGTCTACTCCTCGGCCGCAGAGTCTCTTGAGCCCATGGCGGTGGCCAGTCGGCAGACGGGCCTTCTGGAGCCTGCTGGAGTGGCCAAGCCGCTCTATCTATTCCGCGTCAAGGTTGGCAGCAGTGCCCGAGAAGGTCTGGCCGTCCTGGGTGCTGCTGAGGCTTCCTCGCGTACGTATGTGGCCGGAGCACTGCTCGAGAACGGTGCGCGACTCAGCGAGTTGTACTCCGATCATGTAGTGCTGATTCGCGCCGGGCAGCGATACACCTTGTACCTGCCACAGAAGGGCCAGAGCGACGCGCTGGCGGACAAATCCACTACTCGATTGATGGTGGGCGGTTTTGAGCCAGCTGCGCCTCCAGTGAGTCCGCCCGCAGTGCGCGTGTCGGATGCCATCCGTGTCACGCCCGCCTATGAAGGCGATCAGATCGTGGGTTTTCACGTCTATCCCGGCGCCAAGGCCGGCCAGATGGAGCGATGGGGACTAGTTAGCGGCGATGTGCTGGTGTCGTTGTCAGGGCAGCCTCTCGCCACCGCGGAGCAGTTTGAAAGCGCGATGGAGCAAGTGGCGGAGGGCGCATCTATCCAGGCGGAAGTGCGCAGAGGTCAGGAGCTCCTGCCTATGACCCTGGACGGCACCATGCTCATGGCGTCGGTGCCGAGCGCATCGCCGCCGCCACCGATGCCTTGAGTCGAGATTAGACCAATAAGAAGCCGCTGAGCTGATCGAGTGCCAAAAGGGACTTTATGAAACTTTCGACGCGTATCGTGTTTGCCCTGGGGTTGGTGATCATGGGTGCTGCAGCGAATGCTGGCACCCAGTTCAGCGAAAAGGATTACACCCTTTACGCCGGCGACTTCAACGGCGACGGGCGCTCGGATTTGCTCTACATCGGCAAGACTCCTGACAAGCCCAACGGCATTGCGCTGGCCGACAGCAGCGGCGCGCCGCAATTGGGATTTCAGAGTTGGCCTGCCACCTACCTCGGCATTCCCTGGTCCACGGGTCAATACGTCCCGTCCATCGGCGACTTCAACGGCGACGGCAAGTCGGACATTTTCATGCAGGCGGCGACCGCTGGGCCTAGCTACGTCCTGTTAGCCAATACGAACACGGCACTCGGCGACGTCGGACAGATCGTGGGCATCAATCAGGGCATCAACCAGACCGATCTGGGTACGCAGTGGTCCGCTGATCAGCACAAGATCCTGGTCGGAGACTTTGACGGAGATGGCAAGGCCGACGTGCTACTACAGGCGACGGCGAAGGGCGGCACAAACGCGATTGTCCTGACTGCCAGCAACGGAAGTCTATTCACGCGCAACGGCAGCGCCATTGGCTGTTCTGCCAGTGGCCCGCAGCAGTGCTGGACCGATGGCGAGCAGGGCCTGAGCTGGTCTACCAAGAATGCCGTGCTGGCGGTGGGCAAGTTCAATGCGGACTCGCGCGCGGACATTTTATATCTGCCGCGCCCAAACATCGTGATGATCGACTTCGACGTCACCTTTCCGGTGACCGTGTTCAAGCCCAATACCTTCGGCATCTTTCTGTCGCAGATGTCGGGCGCAGCAATGAAAGTTCTGGGAACGGCCAATCAGCTCTGGAGCAAGTCGGATCTCGGCGCCCAGTGGTCGCCAATGAATCTGACCGCGTTTGCGGCGGACTTCAATGGAGATGGTTACGGTGACGTGCTGTTGCAATCCAGGGGTGGCAGCAACGTCATTGCCTATGGCAACAGCTCCGGTGTTCTTGGAACGGCGGTAGCGCCGGCCAGCAACGTCGCGGGATGGAATAGCAACTCGTATACGGCCGTCGTCGGTAGGTTTGGTAACAGCACTACCGCAACCCTGTATCTGCAGGCCAAGGATGGATCGGGAAGCAACTACTACACGTCGAATATTTCGGCGGGGAGTGTGTCTGCCTACTCTTCGAGCCTCGTGCTCGTCGCGAATGTGCCTGCTTCCGCGACGACGATCGGCGCGACGCCGGCGTCCGCGGATGTATCGCAAAACGGCGCAGCGTCATACTCCATTCCGATCGAGTTACCGCGTGGAACGGCAGGCCTGACGCCGGAGCTTTCGCTCGCATACAGCAGCTCGGCAGGCAACGGTCTCGTCGGTGTTGGCTGGAACCTTGCCGGGCTCGGGATGATCGCCCGCTGCCCGAAGACGCTGGCGCAGGACGGCGTCGTCCAGGGCGTGCAGCTCACGAGCAACGATGAGTATTGCCTGAACGGCAGCCGGCTGCGTCGAGTGTCCGGATCGCAGGGACTTGCGAATTCCGAATATCGGACGGAGCTCGAGACGTTTGCACTCGTCAAGGTGCTGTCGAATACCAGCTCGGGTCCAACCACTTGGCAGGTCAGAACCAAGGATGGCCTGATCTATGAGTACGGCGGAAACGCCGATGCCCGAATCGGAGTGCCAGGCAATACGAGCGTCGTTCGCGTCTGGGCACTGTCAAAGGTCAGCGATCGCGCGCTCAGCGCGACCACCGGAAACTACTGGACCGTCACCTACACCAACGATGCTGCCGGAAGCGGTGCATACCGGCCGGATTACATCGATTACACCACCAGCTCGGTGGCCACACCCAGCGCGGCACCCTACCGGGTGAAGTTCTACTACGAGAATCGCAACTCGGGAGAGAACGTGGTGAGCTACTACGGAGGTGGGCTCATCAGTCAGGCGCAGCGCCTGCAGCGCATCGAGCTGCAATCGAGTGCCGGTGGAGCTCTCATCCGGAAGTACACACTCGGGTACCAGCCGGTTTCCGGCAGCTTCAATGTCCTCAGCCGACTCGGCTCGGTGCAGGAATGCTCGCCCACCGCCTGCATGGCGGCCACCACGTTCTCGTGGTCGGACTCTCAGCTCTCGGGCGGAATGCCCGCCGTCGGTGCGCCGTTGCACGAGTACGGCCTTGGTTACTGGACATACAACATGGATACGCCGGGCTACTACGGCAGCATCACCAGCTACGCGCTCGACATTAACGGTGACGGGTTGATGGACGGCGTCCGCGCGACGAAGGAAGACATTCCGTATACGGGCGGCTCTTACGGATGGTACGAGCTCTTCATCGGCACGGCGAACGGTCAGGTGCCGGCCGCTATCAACTTCGTGGATAACCCGCCGGCCAATGCCATCAATGGCGTCTACGATCTAGATGCCGACGGCAAGGACGACGTCGCCTTCATGTCCAGCTGGCTGCATCAGAAGCCCGATGGGACCTATGCGCTCGAGCCGACATCGCCCACTCTCAATCCCAATGTCATGCCGAACATCAGCGGCAATCTTGTCGACATCGACGGCGATGGATTCCTCGATGCCGTCAACCTGCAGGACTCCACGCATCTCCGAGCCCGCTTCCACAATCGAAATGGCAGCACCGGTTTCGAGACGGCGACCTCCGTGGTATGGACGGCGCCCAGCGGCACCACGCTGGCTCCCGTCTCTGTCGACTCGTATCTGATCTACAACTTCGGTCAGACCCAGAACGTCAAACATGCGGACGTCAACGGAGACGGTCGTCAGGACCTCGTCGTTGCGGTAAACAATGGTTGGCGGGTTTTGTATTCGACTGGGTCGACGTTTACGACGGGAGAGCTGATCGTTTCAGGGCCCGCCTCGCCGTCGTCCTGGTACAGCCCTGTCATCCCCGTCGACATGGACGGCGACGGCTGCACGGACTTCGCGTACATAAAGAGCGGATACTGGTACTTCGCAAAGAGCCGGTGTGGTGCGCCGGGCGCGAATCTCCTGCTCGATCAGTATACGGGCATCGCGGTCACGAGCCCGATGCCGCCTTCGCAGGGTAGCTACGAAAGCATGGAAGCCGCCGACGTCAACGGCGATGGCAACATGGACCTGGTGGTAGGCCCGGTGGTGCTGCTCTCGACCGGGAACGGTTTCATCAACTATGGGACTTTCGGCGGATACGCCACAAACAATGCGCCAACCGTGTCCGACCGCAACGGCGATGGCGTACCTGACCTCGTCTCGCAGAATCCTGGCTACGAACCGTTTGGCTACTTCACTTCGAAATACACTCCGGGCCTTGGGTCGCGACCCAACTTCCTCACTTCCGCGACGGACGGCTTCGGGAAGGTAGCGAAGTTCAACTACGCTACTCTCTCCGACTCCTCCGTCTACACACGAGGTGCAACGGGGATCGGCAGGACGCAGGACGTGCAGTCTGCAATGGCAGTCGTTAAATCGATGACGCTGTCGGATGGAGTCGGCGGAAATTACACACAGAGCTACACCTACGCCGGAGCAAAGAGCAATCTCGCGGGGCGAGGATTCCTGGGTTTTGCAAGCCGCGAAGTGACCGACAGCCGCACTGGGTTCGTCTCGCAGGAGACCTACAACAACACGATCGCCACCGATCACACAGGCTGGGAATTGGTCGGCACTCTCACCGGAAAGACCATCTATCAATACAAGAACGGCGCGACGTACGGACCGAAGGTGGAGGAGTCGACGCAAACTTGGTATTCCATTACGCCGACCGGCAACAGCGCCGGAAAGTATCCGTTCGTCGCGGGTTCGGTGGTCAAGCGTTACGAGTTGACCGGCACCAACTCTCCCAATGCCACCTCGACCACCGCGCTGGCTGGCACGAACGGACTGTCCGGCATCGACGGTTACGGGACCATCTACGATACGAGTACTACGACGGTCGAGGGTATCTCCGGGCTGAGTCCGGGCGCGACGGCCACTGTTCGGCGGTACACGCCCACCGCCAGCATTCGGAATGACGTTGCGAACTGGTGCATCGGCAGACCTGAACGAGTCGAGGACATTCGTAGCCACACCTACGATTCGACGGATGGCGCTGAGCTCACCAGAGTGCACACGCAGGTCTGGGATTCCGCGAAGTGCCGGATCACACATGCCTCCGTCGCGCCCGGCACCAACTGGCAGCTCGACAGCGAGATCGAGTACGACAATTTCAACAACGTCAACAAGACGACGGTGACTGGTAACGGAATCCCCGCGAGCAATCCGATCGTCACCCAAGCGTACTTCGGCGACAACGGCCATCTCCAGCGGTCGGCGACCAATGCCAAGGGGCATGTGACCTACTTCGATTGGAACGTCAATCTAGGATTCGTGACGAGCAAGACCGATCCGAACAACCAAGTCGTCACATTCATCCCCGATGACTTTGGTCGTGAAAAGGAAATGATCCGACCGAACGGAATCCGCACGTTCAAGAGCTATTTCAACTGCACATCCGCAAACAGTTTCTGTGGAGATGGATTGCTGCGCTATGTCGTGCGGACCGAAGAGCGCAATGCGGCCAACGATCCCAATAGCTTGATCAACTATTCAGACCAGTTCCTCGATCTGATGGGTCGGGTGAAATACGAGCAGAGCCGCGGCTTCGACGGCCAGACCGTCGTAATGGAGAACCTGTACGACAGCCGCGGCAATGTCGCGCTCAAGACCGATCCTCATTACGCCGGGAGCAGCGCATCAGGGGTCGCCATGACCTATGACTCGTTGAATCGCCTGGTTCGCACCGATCGGCAGTTCAGTGATACGGATCGTACGTTGGTCAGCGAGAACATCGTGTACGAGGGCTTGAAGGTTCGCAGCTTCGATGCGAATGGAGCCGAGACTGCCAAGACGCTCAACGTGCTGGCTGTCGTTTCACAGGCCGTAGACACGGCCGGCAAGATCACAAGCTACACGTACAACTCGTTTGGTGATTTGCTGAAGGTGAAGGATCCGGCCAACAACGTAACCACCATTCAGTACAACGCCCGGGGCTTCAAGTCGAACTCGACGGACCCGGACATGGGGTATTGGTCTTTCACCTATGACGCGCTGGGTCGGATGCTTTCGCAGATCGACGCCAAGAATCAGAAGACGGACTTCGAATATGACGAACTCGGAAGACTCAAGAAGCGCAAGGACCATCCGGGGACGACGGCCGACGAAACCAACTGGACCTGGGACGGGCCGGGTGGCGTGGCAACCCTGTACAACAAAGGGCAGCTATACAACGTGACGTCGCCAGGTGGGTACAGCGAGACCATGGCTTACGACACCCGGGCGCGCCGCAGCCAGTTGCAAACGGATACCGCAGTGAGCAGCTTCGTCGTGAACTACGGCTACGACTTGAGCACCGGGCTGCCTTCGAACGTGACCTATCCGTCGAGCACCGGCAGTCGACTCTCGGTCACTTATGGCTACCAGAACGGTTTTGCAAAGGACGCGCGAGACACTTCGACGGGATCGCTGATCTGGCAGGCAAACGCGCAGGACGCGCGAGGCCACGTCACCCAGGAGCAGTACGGCAATGGTCAGGTTACGAACCTCGGATTCGACCAGACCAATGGACGCCTCTACACGGTCCAGACGGGGACGAATTCTGCCACCCAGAATTTGACCTACACCTGGGACCGTGTCGGCAATCTGACAAGCCGGCGCGACAACAACCAGGGAATTGCAGAGACGTTCGGCTATGACGCGATTTATCGTCTGACGTCCGTGCAGCGCAATGGAGTGACGACCACGACGATGGCCTATGACACGGCGGGTATCGGCAACGTCGTGAGCAAGTCGGATGCCGGAGCGTACGATTACTCGACGCCGCAGTCAGGCTGTACGTATTACTCCAACAGCCAGCCGCACGCGGTGCGCAAGGTGGGAACCAGCATCTACTGCTATGACGCTAACGGAAACATGGTCAGCAGAGCCGGCGCAACCTTGAGCTATTCGTCCTTTAACTATCCGACCGCCATCAACCAGGTGGGGGGCAATTCGAGCACCTTCTCGTATGGTGCGGGCCGCAACCGTTACCGGACGATCAGCGTGGATGCTGGCGTTACCGAGGACAAGATCGAGATCGCGGGCGGAGCGTTCGAGAAGGTAGTGACCGGCACGCAGATCCAGTACCGGCACAACATCCAGGTAGGCGGCAAGACGGTGGCGATCGTGACGCGCAACGCCACGACTTCGGCGCCGACGACGCTGGTATCGGCGAAGTCGCTCTATCTACATGAAGATCACCTGGGAAGCACGGACGTCATCACCAATGAGTCGAACGCCATCGTCGTGCGCACTTCGTTCGATTCGTGGGGTCAGAGGAGAGGCAGCAATTGGTCCGGCGCGCCGAGTGCCGCGGACAAGGCTGCGATCGCTACGGCAACCCGCAAGGGCTACACGGGGCATCAGCAGCTGGACAATCTGAACCTGGTGCACATGAACGGGAGAGTCTACGACCCCGCCATCGCCCGGTTCATAAGCGCCGATCCGGTCATTCAGGATCCCTATCACTCGCAGGCATTCAATCGATACAGCTACGTCTGGAACAACCCTTTGAACGCCACGGATCCCACGGGCAATGTCGGGCAGGGTTCGGACGGCGAGGCGACCATCTGCGCCACGTCCGAAAATCCGAAGGGTCATTGCGGGGAAGTCGGCGGGAAGGGCGACCCCGGCAGCAAGAATGGCCAGACGTCGGGAGCGCCGCCGACGAACCTGCCAACGGCGAATCAAACCGGAGTCAATGGTTCCGCGCAAACCACGGCCGCGAAGACTCCCGACACTGCAAACAAGGGAGCTCCAGGTGAGACTGGGCCGAATCCGGCTGACGAGAATCTCGCGGAAGTGGTGGTCACCGCCAGGAAGAAGAAGCAAGGGCAGACAATGTCACTGAACAGACAGCAAATCATTCTCGCGTCCCAAAACGGAATATGGCTGACCGCTCCGGTGACGCCGACTGGCTTTGCCGACAACAAAGAGCTCAAGAAGGTACTGCAGTCAGTGAACGCAGCGCCCGCACAGTCGAGCGGAGACATCGAAGCTTCGCAAGAGCTCATCGATTTCATGCGTGCGATCGGGCCGGCCATTGCTCAAGCGGCAGGCGGTGTGAAGGGCGAGAGGTTTGTATTCGTGGATCGGGATGCGTCCGGCGAGTTGGTCGTGGTTGCGATCGGAGTGACGCCGGCTGGAACTCAAGGTGCCAAGCTGCCGAAGGTCGTTGCTCTGGCAGTCGGGCACGTCCACTATCCCGGCCTGTCACAAACTCCTGACGGCACGAAAGAGTCTGATCATAACGGCGTAAAGGCCCGGTCGATTCCAGTTTTCATGTGGAACTCGACGGGAACAAAAACCTTCGAGATCGGACGCCAAGGTGGCGTGTATAAATCTCGCAACGATACAAATGACCCATTGGGTAAATGGAAGTTCTATGCGAAATAGCCGGTCCCTCGAAACGCGAGCAGTCGCCTTCGCCATCGCATTTGCAGCACTCATGTTCCAGCCAATTCCTGCCATCGCCCAGGATCAGGTGGTTCGGTCGCTCGTGGTCGTCGGGGTGCCGCAAAGCGTCAGGTTCGTGAGATCGGCATCGGTGGAGCTTCCGAATGGTGATCTGATCGTTTCGAGTGAGTATCGCGTAGTGCTGCAGCGAGTCCGGAAGATTGCGGGTGAAGGTGAGGTTCCGAAACGGCTCACACTGAACCTGTTCGCTCCTCACCATGGGAGCATCGCAAGTGAGCCGGCCATTGCTGTCGTGCTCGACATGAAAGGCGATGTGATTGATGCAAAGGACTGGACCATAGTTTGGCAGACGGCCTGTTTTCCGCCGGAGCTCATACGTGACCTGCAGCGAGCCAAGGAGATCTACCCAGCGAGTGAAGACGGCAAGATGTGCCTGAAATTCGATAAGAATCTCTGACGGACTAAGCTTCCCCGCTTCGCGAACAGTGTAGTGCTGGACTCTCGCGCGTGACCTCGGCCCGATTTCCGTACAACTGCTAACTAGAGTTTCGTGGCGTACACGCGGCGCAAAGGATTGCCAGACTCGGTGGCGGACCGTTCACGAAGTGTAAGGGTGCTCTCCGCGAAACCTCGAGTGATGCACTCGTTTGCCGCGGAATTCCCCGACTCGGGCAGAATGTCGACGTCGACATGGGGATCAAAAGATCTGGTTATTCAGCTTCGTGCACTACGAGTTGGGGGTCTTCGATCACCAGAGCAATCGCTTCTAGTGCGCGCAGAATCCATTCGCTGCTAAGGTGTTACCCATGTCTCCGGCATAAGCCGTTACCCATTTAACCGGATAGACTAAGGTGAAGTTGGCTCCCTGGGTTGGACTCGAACCAACGACCAACGGATTAACAGTCCGACGCTCTACCGACTGAGCTACCAGGGAACCGAGAACCAAGAGGGCGCGCATTCTTAACGAGAGGCCTGCGCGCGTCAAGCAATCCTTGCCGATCAGCGACTTAGGCCCGGAAAACGTCACTCTTATATATACGCCGCCGGGCCAACACCTCCCGCGTGCCCGCACTCCGGGCTTTTCGGCGATTTTGGCTAGCGATTCGCGGTCGTCCGGGCAGGCTTCCGGCCGCCGCGCGCCGCGAAGCGCGCGCCGTTTCCGAAGTCCCAATCGAGCACGCCACGCGCCACTTCGCGACCCACAACAGCACCGAGCTCGGCGCGAACGGGATTGATCGAGGCGAGGCGCGACTCGAGCGCAACATCGAAGGCCGACTGGTGAGCGGGCAGCAGCGCCACTAACACATCATGCGCGGCCTGCGCCGCGGCGGCATCGCTCGAGGCGTGGCGCGCGGCGCGCACGTGCGCATGGATCGGCGCGTGCCCGCTCTCGATGGAACCGACGGCGTCATACATGGCGATGTGCATGAGCGCGTAATAGCGCGGCACTTCGACGCTCGGCGTGGACGGCAGCGCCTGCACCAGCAATTCATTCCATTCGGCGATCAAACCTGGTTCGTAACTTCTCGGCGGCCAAAGGTTCCCGGCGGCCGAAGGTGTAGCTAGAGAGCCCGCCACGATGAGCGCGGCAAGAAACTTGAGATTCACGATGTCCTTCACGAGTTGTCGATGTGAGGACGCACAGTGATGCGCCGGCGTGGAAGCCAGCGTGGGAGACGGCGTGGAATCGCTTCAGGCCGTTACTCGTTGCTGAGTTCGTTGCTGAGCACCACGATGTAGCCGACGAGCTTGCGGCCGCGATAAATCTTGCGCTGTCCGGCCACCACAGACGTGGCGAACTCGTTCTTCCGCAGCAGCCAATTCACGCGTTCTTCGAGCGTCAGCAAACCAAGAACCCGCGAGATCTCGTTCGATCCCGCACAGGGGAAAGGGCCACCGACCCGCTCGTAGTCCACGCTCTTCCTGAGGACGTAAGTTGCCATAGGTCAACCGTACGCCTCATTGGTCGATATCGCCGTCAGCCAGGCGCCGCCGTAGGGCACCAGCGATCGCGCTACGTCGGTGATTTACATCGACGGCATCTGGCGACAGGGTGTGACAGAATCGCCCCCAATGGCACGAATCCGACATCGACTTGTAGGCGGCGAGATACTCGAAGTGTCCGTGGGCACGAAATATGGCTACGTACAATTCATCGGCTCGCATCCCAAGCACGGCGACGCAATCCTGGTAAACCCAGCACTGCACGCGCGCCAGGCGCGTTTTGCCAGCGGCTTCTTTTCGGGCGGCTACGTCACCTTCTATCCGGCAGGCAATGCAGTCGCGCGCAAGATCGTCGAAGTGGTGGCGCAGTCTTCGCCGCCCAAGGTTCCGAAGCGCTTTCGCCGACCCGGTGCGGTCGGTCGCGATGGAACCGTTGAGTCCTGGGTCATCGAAGGCGGTTGGCGCGATGTCG
Organism: Pseudomonadota bacterium; assembly: GCA_039930985.1. Taxonomy (GTDB): domain Bacteria; phylum Pseudomonadota; class Gammaproteobacteria; order Steroidobacterales; family Steroidobacteraceae; genus CADEED01. The sequence goes on along the minus strand of JBDTSV010000141.1, from coordinate 7,616 downwards.
TCAAGCGCGAGCTGTCGGACGAAGAGCGCAGCATCCCCATCGCAGGAGTCTGGAACCACGAGCTCCTGAGCAAGCAGCTCGCGAGCGGTTGGACACCGGCGACCGACGGACGCTGAAGCCGCGCGGCAATGAGTCGCCAGCGTTGCTTCAGGCGCGCAGCACCGCGATGGTCACGTTGACGACGGCGATGAAGTTCAGCACCGCGGAGGCCGCGTGTGAAAACTCCCAGCGGTCGCGCAGCCTTTGTCAATCGTCGGGCACGCGCGTCCAGTTGCGCGTGGCCTTGCTCACTGGAAAGGTGAAGACCCAGAACACGATCTGGGTGGCAACGATGGCAAGAAAGCCGACCAGCGCGGGCGTGAACGCCGAACCGTCGACGGACAGTACGAGGATGAGCGTGCAGATCAGCGCGCCGATCACGACGAAGGCGCTCATGTTCCAGCCGCGATAGACGCGCTGCACGATCAGGTATGCCTCGCGCGTCATGGGCAGTTTGTTAGGCAGCTCCATGGCGTGCGCCATGGAAGGCACGAGTGCGAGCGCGCAGAGAATGACCGCCAGAAATTCGACCAGGGATATTGCGTCCATACGAAACCTCCAGCGCCGAGCACGTGCCCGGGAATCTGGCGGGGGGGTGTAGGCCTGGGGATGCATTCGCGATCGGGCGCCGCCGTTGTCCCGACTTGCAGCATCTGGTCCGCAGCGCGGCCGGCGGCTAATATTCCGCACATGAAAAAATCAGGCTCGAACAAAGCCGACCAGTCGGCATCGGAACTCATCTCCGAGCGAATCGCCGGCCTCGGCGACTGGCGCGGGAAGGCGCTCGGCAGAATGCGCGAGCTCATTCACCAGGCCGACCCGGATGTGCTCGAGACGTGGAAATGGATGGGCACTCCGGTCTGGGAGCATGACGGCATCATCTGCACCGGCGAGTCATACAAGGACAAAGTGAAGCTCACGTTCGCCAAGGGCGCATCGCTCAAGGATCCGAAGCATCTGTTCAACTCGAGCCTCGACGGAAACGCGCGCCGCGCGATCGACATCGCCGAAGGGCAGAAGGTCGACGAGACTGCGTTCAAGGCACTGATTCGCGAAGCCATCGCGCTCAACAGCGCGCCCAAAAAAACGCCCGCGAAGAAACCCGCGAAGAAGAAGGCGAAGTCCTGAGCTAGCCCGGCGTCGTTCGCCGGGCCGCACGCGCTCATTGCACGAGAATCTCGATACGATCGAGCCGCTCCTCGAGCTGGTGAAAGGCATCGTCGCCAATCTCGGCGCCATCGCGCATGCGCACCAGCTTGTCGCGCTGCGCCGCCACGATGCGCGCACGCACGCGGTTACGCGCGTCGCGCACGTTCTCGCATCCGTCGGCGGTGTCGCCACGCCGCATCACGAACTCGTCGCGCAGAACGAGGGCAGTCGCCGAGCCATCCGCGTCGATGATCTCGGCGGCGACCTGCGCCAGCGCCTCCTGCGCGGCCTTCACCTCGTTCTCGACCGTGCCGTCGCCCTTGATCCCGAGCGCCAGGATCAGCGGGCGCAGCGTGAGACCCTGCACGACCAGCGTGCCGACCACGACGACGAACGCGCACAGCAGCGCCAGATCGCGGTAGGGGAATTCAGCGGGCAGCGCGTACGCTGCGGCCAGCGTGACCATGCCGCGCATGCCGGCCCAGCTCACGACCAGGCTGCCAGACAGCGTCGGCACGTACGCCCCAGGCCATTTGCCGGCGCCTAACAAGCGGTGCTTGAGAACCGCGATGCGGTTGTAGGTGAACACCCAGGCGATGCGAACGAGCATGACGGTGACCAGCACCGCGCCGGCGATCCGCAGATAGTGGCTGCGCTCGTCGGCCTCGAGCGATCCCAAGATCGGCCGCAGCTGCAGACCGATGAGGACGAACGCCAATACGTTGAGCACGAACACCACTGTCTCCCACACGGCGTACGAGGGAATTCGCAGGCTGGCCGGCGTGCGCTGCGCGGTGATGCGCGCCGCGGTGATGGCGAATGCGACGATGGTGACGATGGCCGAGAGGCCGACTTCATCGGCAATGATCCACACGCCGAACGCGCCGGCGAACTGCAGCACGATGGCGCTCGGAACGTCGGAGACCTTGGCCACCAGGCGGGTATAGAAGTGTGCGAGTCCGAAACCGGCGACCACGCTCAGGACCATGGCGCCGGCCTGCATGCCCATGTTCGCCGAAGTGAGCGTGGTGCCGAGCGCGATGCTCACGGCGATGCGGTATATAAGGAGTGCCGTGGCGTCGTTGAGCAGGCTTTCGCCTTCGAGAATCATGAGCATGCGATGCGGAATATTGAGGCGGCGCAGCACTGCTGAGGCCGCCACCGCGTCGGGCGGCGCGACAATGGCGCCGATGGCAATGGCCGCCGCCCACGGCACGCCGGGCAGCATGTAGTGAATGAGGCAGGCCACCGCGATGGTTGTGACCGCCACGGCGATGACCACCAAGCTCATGACCGGGATCCAGTATCGCTTGAGGTCGCGCAGCGAGGCGTCGAACGCGGAGTCGAGCAGGGCGGGCGCGACGAACAGGGCCAGCGTGAGCCGCGGGTCGAGAGTGAGTGCTGGCGGGTTCGGCAACAGGGTGAGCGCGGTGCCGCCCAGCGCGAGCAACGATGGATAGGGAAGTTTCAGCCGGCGCGCGCAGGCCGCGAGCAGCACGGCGAGTACCAGCAGGATCAACAGTCCCTGGAATATTTCCATGGACAGAGTCTACCTAACGGTGGCGGGTGCGCTCGTTGGGAGACCAGCCGAGGCCCATCGACACTTCGCGAGCGGCCGTTCGCAGTAGCTCGCGCGTCTGGTTGAGTGTGGGCGGCGAGGTCTTGTCGATGACGGCGAGGTAGGGCACGGTGAGTGCGGCCACCACTTCGCCATCGGAACCAAATATGGGAAAACCCACGTCGGTGACACCGGTGGTGCGGGCACTCTGCTGCATCTCGTAGCCACGCCGCCGTACCTGCGCGATGCGCGCCTCGATCTTCTTCGCTGACCAGCTCAGCGGGCGGGGCAACTGTCGCAGGATGCTCTGGTACCGATAGGCAGGAGCGAACGCCAGCAACACATGGCCGGAGCAGCTTCGCGCCAGGTCGACATTCGCGCCGGGCCGCAGAGCGAAACCGCCCTGGAGACTGGCGTTTTCCTCGCGCTGGATGAGCAGCCCGCGGCCGCCGGCGCGTACCACCAAGTGGCAGGACTGGTTGCACAAGCTCGACAGCGAATTCATGACCGGGCCGGCAACCGTGGTGAGCGAACGGGCTGGCGTTGCGCGCATCGCCATCTCGAGCAAGTGATACGTAACCGAGTATCTGTCCGTATCAAAATCTTTCTTGAGCCACCCGTGGCCTTCCATGACGACGATGATGCGGAAGACCTCATTCATCGAACGATGCAGGCGCTTGGCGATCTCGGAGATCGGCAGCCCGCCGGGTTCCTCTGCGAGCAATTCGATGATCTCGATGCCCTTTTCGAGAGCCGGCGCCTTATAGCCCGCGCGCGCCGCGCGCCGCGGCGCCTTTTTCTTTGTCTTCTTCATCACTTCGAGCGGGAACGTTGCGGGGCTCAAGACTATGCACGCAGCTATTGTGCCGCGCACTTTGTTTCACGAGGGCGTGCAAATCCAATCGTGATCGAGCAAGATCGCGCACGGCGCGGATAAAACACTCAAGCGACTTTTACAAATAAAAGCCTGCTGCGTTGCGTGCAGCACCTGGGGAGGAGCTAATGAAATCATCAATCAATGCACGGTGCGCCGTGGGCGCGACGCTCGTATGGTCACTGTCGGTAGCGGCACAGGCCCAGACACCACCCACGTCCAACGAAGACCCGCAGAACCTGCAGGAAGTGCTGGTCACGGGATTTCGTGCGGCGGTGGAGAGCGCGATCGAAGTGAAGCGCGAATCGTCGACGATGGTCGATGTGATCAAGGCTGACGACATCGCGAGTTTCCCTGACGCGAATCTCGCCGAAGCAGTGCAGCGCATCCCCGGAGTGTCCATCGATCGCGATTCGGGCGAGGGCCGCAGCATCACGGTGCGCGGGCTTGGTGGTGATTTCGTGCGAACCATGTTGAATGGCGTCGAGGCGTTCTCCGCGACCACCGGTTCGACGTTGGGCACTACCATCATCAATCGCAGCCGTGGCTTCGACTACAGCACGTTTGCATCGGAGCTCTTCAATTCGGTGACAGTGCGCAAGTCGCAGTCGGCGGAGCTGGACGAGGGATCGCTGGGCGCGACGGTGGAGTTGCAGACTGCGCGGCCTTTCGACTTTCAGGGCTTTCACGCCGGTGCCTCGGCGCAGGCGGCGTACTACGACTCGGGCGATGAAATTCATCCGCGCGTCGCCGGGCTCATCAGCAACACCTGGGCTGACGAGAAATTCGGCGCGTTGATTTCCTTTGCCTACAACACGCGCCGAGCCATCGAAGATGGCTACAGCGACACTTCACAGTCCGACTACTCGGACATGCTCAACGGTTTCTGCACGCCGGTACCCAACACAGTGACGCCGTTCGTGAATGCGGCCTCGGGCACCGGCAACCGGCCGAACGGCCAGTGCTTTTCGAACATTGGTTCGAACGCAGCGGCCTACAACGCCATCAACGCACCAAACATCTTTCTGCCGCGCAATCCCGGCCTGGGTCGCTTCGTCAATGACCAGCACAAGCTGGGCATCACCTCGGCGCTGCAGTGGCGTCCCGCGGATTCGACCACCGTCACGCTCGACCTCATTTATTCGAAGTTCGACCAGGACCGCAAGGATTACGCGTTGTCGAATGCGTCACTGAACCGCAACGTCAACGGCGCCACGGCGGCATTCCCCAATTTTGCCGGTCGCGTGAATTCTCAGATCCAGGACGTGCACATCCGCGACACGGGGCAGGTCGACTACATGCGGCTCGACAACGAGGACATCAAGCACATTCAGTCGATCAACGAATCGACCACGGAGACATACCTCGCCGGGCTTACGATCGAGCACGCATTCACGGATGACGCGCGCGTGAAGTTCAATGCGGCCAAGACCGGGTCCGACTTCGATGAGCCGACGAACTACCTGATCTCCTACGATCGCTTCGACACTGACGGCTATATCTGGGATGCGCGCGACAGCCAGAAGCGGCCGTTCATCGACTACGGCTACGACACGGCGAATCCGGCCAATATCCAGTTTGTCACCGGTGGCGTGACGCCCGACATCCGCATCAACACCGACACCGTGAAGAACACGCTGGAAAATCTCGGCGCCGACTTCGAGGTCGATCTCAACGACACCTTCCAGCTCAAGTTCGGTGTCACCAGCAAGAAGTACGAGTTCGACAGCAGCCACACGACGCGCGTGTTCGCGCAGAACTCGACCGACCTGACGAAATTCAACTTCGTGAACTTTGCCGCCGCGGTACCCAACCTGGCCGCCGTGAGCGAAGTGCTCACGGGGTGGGGTGACGGGCTCGACCTTCCGCCTGGCTCGGTCACGTCGTGGGTGGTGCCGGACATCGAGAAGTTCATCGCCGCGCTGGGCCTTGATTGCAACTGCGTGAACTCCTTCGGCGACTGGACCATGGGTGGCGCCAACGTGGCCGGCTCGCGTGCGCTGATCCGCAAAGTCAACGAGCGGGACCGCGCCTGGTACGGGCAGCTCGATTTCGACGCCGAGGTGTTCGGCGATCGCAAGTTGCGCGGCAATCTCGGCGTGCGTTACGTCGAAACGACGATCACCTCGATGGGTCTGCTGCCTACGCCTGCAAACCCGCTGGCCTCAGTGACCGTTGAGAACCAATACTCCGACGTGTTGCCGTCGCTGAACCTGGCGCTCGAGATCACGCCGGACCTCATCACGCGTTTCGCCGTGGCCAAGGTCATGTCGCGGCCCGGTCTCGGCAACCTCTCGCCGGGCGGCACGGTGACCACGACCGGCACGCCACCGACCGCCTCGATCGGCAATCCGTACCTCTCGCCGTACCGCGCGACCAACTACGATCTGAGCCTCGAGTGGTACCCGGGCAAAGGCAGCATTCTCTCCGGCGCCATCTTCTACCGCGATGTGAAGAGCTATATCCAGCAGACTACGTCCGACGAGCCATACAGCAACACGGGCTTGCCGGTTTCGTATCTCGCGGCGGGGCAGACACCCGACACGATTTTCCGCGTCACCAACTCGCGCAACACGCCGGGCGGGTTCATCGACGGTGTCGAGCTCAACTACCAGCAGGCCTTCACGTTCCTGCCGGGGATCTGGGCGAACTTCGGCACGCTGCTCAACTACACCTATGTGGATTCGGAGATCGACTACTTCCTGTCGACCTCGACGATCAATCCGACCTCGGTGAAGTCGCAGTTCGTGGGCGTGTCGCCGAACTCGGTCAACGGCACGTTGTACTACGAAGACAAGCGCTTCTCGGCGCGCGTCTCCGCTGCCTACCGTGACGACTATCTGCAGCTCGTACCCATCAAGAACACGCTGCCGGACGTGCGCGGCAGCGCTCCGACCATGAACGTGGACGCCTCGATGAGCTTCACGATCAACGAGCATTTCAAGATCAATCTCGACGCGCTGAATCTGACCAACCAGTCGACTGACAACTGGAGCGGCGAGCAGCGCCGCTCGCAGCGCGTGACCAGCGTGACCGGGCGGCAGTTTTTCGTCGGCGCGCAGTGGATTTATTGAGCGACGCTTTAGAAACGCGAAACTGATGTTCGTCTGGCTCCGTCGGCAGCTTCGTGCGCATTTGGCAAGAGATTGCCGGCATCCGTGTTCTGGACCTACAGTCGGTCGGACTTGCCGATGAATGTCGCGCACCTGAAAACCATGGCAAGAGCTACCGTGACCACGCGACTTTGCAGCCCGCTGCTGATCATGTTGGTGACGGGGTGCGGTACTAGCGGAGAGAGTCACGCCGGCGCCGAATCAAAGAGCTGCACCGAACGCCTTGGCGGCGAAATACTATTCGTCGGAGAGGCGCGTTGCCTGGCTACTCTTCCGCAAGAGGCGCTTTCGGGCTATTGGGTAAGTGGACACGAGTACTCCGTGTTCTATACCAATAAGCAGGATATCAAGCATGAGCCTGACGCTCAGGCAGCATGGTTGTTCCTAAGCAGCGACGCTGAAGATATGGTGAAAGACAAATTGCGGGCGGGCGAGTGGCAAGTATTCGCGATTAGGTTCATAGGGGTGAAATCCACGGCGCGAGGCGTATATGGTCCTGGTCCATTCGAGGCTGGCATCCTGGTAGCTAGAGTACTTGAGATAGATGAGGTTGCCGTTCGGTAGCGTGGTGTGTTGCGTCAAGAGGAGAGGGAGAAGCGAAAGCTCAATCCATGAGCGCGGCCAACCGTGGCAGATTCGCCTTTGTCCACCCGCGCGTCCATCGACCTGACTGATGCGGCGAGATGCCGCCTTTCGGTAGATAGATTCCCGCAAGCATTCGCTGCCTGTTCGGCCTTCATTTGTTGGCGGCCCGCGCCGCCGCGATCCGGTACAAATTACGCGGTCTGGACGAACGAGATCGCACCGGGCAGAATCGGTCGTCAACTGATTTAAAATCAGATTTTACAAATAAAATTCCCGGTGTTCGCCACGCGAATGGTGC
>JBDTSV010000140.1:0-13294 GCA_039930985.1 Pseudomonadota bacterium | reverse complement strand
GGGCAGCTATCCCGGCATGGCTGCCGAGCGCTCGTTCAAGGTGCGCTGGATCAAGGAAGGCGCCAAGGCGCCGGCCGAGCTCGACGCCGCGGGCGATGCCACCGTCGAATACAAGGGCGCCGAAGTGACCGTCACGATGTGAAGGCACTGTGGTAAAACCTTCGTCACGAGGGGTGTTCTCTACTAACAGGAAGGGAGTGCACCGTGGCGAAGGTTCCAGCGGGTGTCGGACCACGCTTTCCGCAGGTTGTCGTGCTGGTTGGCGCGACGGGCGATCTCGCCCGCCGCAAGCTCATCCCCGGACTGCTTCACCTGGCCAGCGCGGGTTTCATTCCGGGCTGCCGCATCATCGGCGTGTCGCTCGATCAGTTCGATGCCGACGAATTTCGCAGCTTCGCGCGCGAATCGCTGAACGAATTCTCCGCACGCAAAGTGTCCGACGCCGACTGGGGCACATTCGCGGGTTCTCTCGACTACGTCTCACTGGCCGCAGGTCCCGGCGCACTCGCTGAAGCGGTTGCGCGCGCTGAAAAGTCGATCGGTGTGGAGAGCCGGCGGTTGCACTATCTGTCGGTGCCGCCGAACGCGGCACTGTCGGCGGTGCGCATGTTAGGTGACGCCGGGTTGGTGCAGAACTCGCGCATCATCATGGAGAAGCCGTTCGGCACGGATCTGGCGAGCGCGGTGGCGCTCAACGCCAAGCTGCACGAAGTGTTCGCCGAAGAGCAGATCTTTCGCATCGATCATTTCCTCGGCAAGGAGCCGGCGCAGAACATTCTCGCGTTCCGCTTCGCCAATGGTCTGTTCGAGCCCATCTGGAATCGCAACTTCATCGATCACGTGCAGATCGATGTGCCCGAAACGCTGGGGCTGGGCAAGCGTTCGGCGTTCTACGAATCCACCGGCGCCTATCGCGACATGGTCGTCACGCACCTCTTCCAGATCCTCGGGTTCATGGCCATGGAGCCGCCCACACATCTGGCGCCCGCGCCCATCAGCGAAGAAAAAAACAAGGTGTTCCGCAGCATGCTGCCCATCCAGCCCACCGATGTGGTGCGTGGGCAATACATCGGCTACCGCGGCGAGGAGGGCGTCGGGCCCGAATCCGATACCGAGACCTTCATTGCGCTCAAGTGTTCGATCGACAACTGGCGTTGGGCCGGCGTGCCGTTCTATCTACGCACCGGCAAGAGGCTGGCCGAAGGTCAGCGCATCATCTCGATCGCGTTTCGCGAACCGCCGAAGAGCATGTTTCCCGAAGGCTCGGGTATTGGCGCGCACGGCCCGGATCACCTGACGTTCGATCTCGCCGACGCGGCGCGCACTTCGCTGTCGTTCTACGGCAAGCGCCCCGGTCCCGGAATGCGACTCGACAAGCACAGTCTGCAGTTCGCGATGGACGACACCGGGCAGATCGGCGAAGTGCTCGAGGCGTACGAAAGACTGATCCTCGACGCCATGCGCGGTGACCACACACTGTTCACGACCGCCGAGGGCATCGAGCGCCTGTGGGAGGTGTCGATGCCGCTGCTCGAGTCGCCCCCACCGGTGCGCACCTATTCGCCGGGATCGTGGGGACCGAACGCGATCCACCAGCTGATTGCGCCACACGCCTGGCGGCTGCCGTTCGAGCGCACGTGGCGCGACCCCAATAAGCAAGGCGGCTAGCACCGCTGCGCGGATGCGAGCAAAATCCGCGCTCCAACGAGTGCGCAGAAGGGGGCGATATGTCACGTAGCTGGTTTGGAATCGTATTGTTATGCGTGGCGGCAACCTGCAATGCGCAGGTGGGCAGGGCCCCTGATTTGCCCGCCGGCCCCGGCACCGATGCCGACGTCCGCTCAAAGAATCCCGATCCCTCAGCGGTTGAAATACCGTTGTACGCGGGCGCGTTGGTATCCGACGTGCTCAAAGCTCTCACGGACAAGGGCTTCGTCATCAAGTGGGATCCCGAGCAGGTGCTGCCCACCATGACCCTGCTCGAAAGACCCAAGGCAACTCGCGTCGACAATCTCTTGAACGAGATCCTCAAACCCTGGGGCATGGGCGCCGACCACAATCTCAGGGACGGCGGGTATCGGGTCAAAAAGCTGAAAAAGAAGAAAAGCAAAGACTGACGATCTGCCGCAAATCGGCTTTCGGCCCACCGCCGTTGATTTAAGCGTGGTCGGATAACAATCATTCTCATTGCCAACAAGAATGATTCGCAATAAGATTCAGGGCGTCACCGGAGCGGGAAATTACCGATTCGGCGGTTTGCCCGGCAGGTATGCCAGCCACTCCCGATCGGGGTAGCCACAGCACACGGGCTCAACACCATTTTCATGGGAGCCAATCGTGCCGTTTTCTGTTCGTCGTCGAATTGCTGCCGCCGTGAGCCTGGCGCTCGCCGCCGCCGCCGCCGCCCACGCTCAAGCGTCCGCTGAAGAACCCAAGACCATGCCAAAGGTGTCGGTCGCCGCTGCAGAGCCCGAGCCCACGCCGAAAGTCGATCGCGTTTCTTCGCCAAAATTCACGCAAGCGCTCCTGGACACCCCGCAGACCGTCGCCGTCGTCAGCAAGGAAGTGCTCACGCAACAGGGCGCCACTTCGCTGTCGCAGGCATTGCGCAATACGCCCGGCGTCACCTTCCTGTTAGGCGAGAACGGCAATACCGCCACCGGCGATTCTATTTTCATGCGCGGCTTCGATACGCAGGGCTCCATCTTCATCGACGGCATCCGCGATCTCGGCAGCGTGACGCGCGATGTCTTCAACACCGAACAGGTGGAGATCGCCAAGGGTCCCGCAGGTCCCGACAATGGACGCAGTGCCGCTTCCGGTTACGTAAATCTCGCCAGCAAAGTTCCCGTGACCGACAACTTCTCTTCGGGCAGCGCCAGCTATGGCACCAGCGCGAATTCGCGCCTGACCGGCGACCTCAATCATCAGTTCGAAGGCACGAACACCGCTGTTCGCCTCAATGTGATGGGCCAGGACGGGGAGGTCGATGGCCGCGATTTCATCGGGCGACAGGGTTGGGCGTTCGCACCGTCGCTGGCGATGGGCCTCGGCGGCGACACGCGTTCCTATTTCTATCTACTGCACTCCGAGCAGGACAACATTCCGGATGGCGGTGTGCCCACCATCGGCCTCGAGGGCTTCTACAACCCGGGTTTCGATCCCGGAACGGTGCCGACGCCCGCCAACGCCGGCGTGATTCCGGACCGCGTCGACCGCGACAACTTCTATGGCCTGGCCAGCGACTTCGAGCAGATCAAGGGCACGATGTTCACCGCCCGGCTCGAGCACGATTTCAACGACCAGGTGAGCATCCGCAACACCTCGCGTTACGGCAAGCTGCGTCAGTTCTATGTGCTCTCCGGCGTCAACGCGCCGACCGTAGACAATGCAAATCCCGATCTTTGGACGGTGGCGCGCACGCGCCAGGCCAAGTTTCAGGAAAACACGCTGCTCACGAACCAGACCAACGTCACCGCGAATCTCGGCAGCGGCGGCGTCACTCACGCAATCACCGGCGGCGTCGAATTCATCGACGAAGAGCAGTACAACCCGACGTACGTGGGCCTCGGTACGCCGATCACGCCCGCCAACCTCTACCACCCCAACCGCAACGATGTGCAGCCGGGCTACGCGCCAGTGCGCAATGGCGTCTACTCGCGCGGCGAAACGCAGACCGCCGGCGTTTACGTGTTCGATACCGTGAGCTTCGCGGAGCGTTGGCAAGCAACCGCCGGCGTCCGCGTGGATTCGTTCGACACTGACTTCGACAGCGCGGTGCTTTCAACTCTCGCGCTGCAGCCCGCGCTGCCCGTGGGCACGCTGGTTCCGGGCACGCTGACCGTTAAAGACACTTTGTTCTCGTACAAGGTCGGCCTGGTGTTCAAGCCCGCTGAGAACGGCAGCATCTATCTATCGCACGCGATCTCCGAACAGCCCCCGGGCGGTTCGAACTTCACGCTGAGCACCGCCGCCAACAACGCGAACAACCCGAATCTGGAGCCGCAAAAGGGCACGAATCTCGAGCTCGGTGCGAAGTGGGAGTTCCGTGAGGGCGCGCTGGCCGTGACCGGCGCGGTCTACGACAGCAAGAACGAGAACGAGCTGACACCGGATCCGGTGGATCAGACGCTGTTCATCCAGCTCGGCGAGCGCGAAGTGAAGGGCGTCGAGCTCGGCATCGTCGGCAAACTCACCGACGCCTGGGAGATCAGCGCCGGTGTCGCCAGCATGGACACCGAGATCCGGCGCGGGCTGGCCAATCAAAACGGCCTGCAAATCACCTGGTCGCCGAAGCTCACCTTCACGAGCTGGACCACATACCACGCGCCGTTCGGGCTCTCGATCGGCGGCGGATTCCGCTACGTCGACAGTGTGATCCGGCCGGTCAGCACGAACGGCGTTCCGCCGCCGCCGAACGCCACCAACATGCGCGGTGCACCCGATTACTGGGTTATCGACGCGATGGCGGCCTATGCGATCAACGACAAGATCTCTCTGCAGCTGAATGCCTACAACCTGACCGACGAGTTCTACGTCGCCACGCTGAACAACAGTGGCGCGCGCTACTCGCCGGGAACACCACGGTCCGCGCTGCTGACGGTGAACTTCACGTTCTGATCGCCGCTGTGCGAGCATTCGCCGCATGATGATTCACGTGCCGAAAGTGTTGACACCCGAGCAGGTGGCGGAGTGCCGGCGTCTGCTCGACACGGCCGAATGGTCTGATGGCAAGGCCACCGTCGGCGAGCAGGGTGCGCTGGTGAAGAGAAATCGCCAGCTGCCCGAACTGTCGCCCATCGGCCGCCAGTTGGGCGAACTCATTCTCACCGCGCTCGCGCGCAATCCGCTGTTCTTCTCCGCCGCGCTGCCGCTCAAGTCAGTGCCGCCGCTGTTCAACCGCTACGAGGGTGGCGAGAGCTACGGCAATCACATCGACGGCGCCGTGCGCGCCGTGCCGGGCAGCTCGCACTTCATCCGCACCGACCTCTCGTCGACATTGTTCCTGACGGATCCCGCGGACTACGAGGGCGGCGAGCTCGTCGTGCAGGACACCTATGCCGCGACGCCGGTCAAACTACCGGCCGGCGATTTGGTCCTGTACACCGCGGGCAGCCTGCATCGCGTCAATCCAGTGACGCGCGGCACGCGTGTGAGCTCGATCTTCTGGACCCAGAGCATGGTGCCCGACGACCGGCATCGCGAAACACTGTGCCTGCTCGACCAGACCATCCAGAAAATCCGCGCCAGGCACGGCGAGACGGACGAGACCGTGGCGCTGGCCGGGCACTATCACAACCTCTTGAGGATGTGGTCAGAGATCTAGGCCGTCGGCGCCCAACGGCGGCAGCTCGCGGATGGTGAAGCCCTTCAGCGGCTCCATGAGTTCTTCCAGCGTCAGCAGGCCCATGCAGGGCATCGCCCCGGCCGGCAGTTTTCCACCCGCCGCAAGCTTGTTAGCCAGCGCGATCGACGCCGCGGCGGGAATGTTCGGTCCGTCGTTCTCGCGCGCCACCAGATTCCAGGTGATGGAGTGCGGCGCGCCGTTCTCGTGCAGACCTTCGAGCGTCACGAACATGCCGCCGCGATCGCTGAACAATGGCTGCAACCACCGGCCGACGGTGTACAGCGGGCGTGCAAACGGCAGCGCGCTTTTCAGGCGCCGCTCTTGCACGAGCTTCGCCAGCATCTCGATGCACTTGTGCGCGGTACTGCTGGCAAAGCCTGCATGAAAGCTCACGGTCTTCACGCCGGCATAGCGCTGCGGCAGCAGGTCGAGATCGGGCACGTCGCAGCGGCTGATGCGGCGCACGCCAATGGTCTTCGGGAATTCGTGCTCCTCGGTGTCGAGCCAGCCAAACACGTCGATCCAGGCGCCGTTCTCGAGTGTGCGAAATCGCTTGCCGCAGTAACCCAATACCGCACGCAGCGTTGCCGCTCCGGGAATGACACCGCCAGAGGTGAGGCCAATGCGGATCGCATCGAGCCGCGAAAACTGGCCCAGGTAGCGATCCACCACGGCCGATGTCAGCGCCGGCACGGTGCTCGCCCCGCTCACGACCGAAACGCCGGCGGTGCGAGCCTCCGCATCCAGCTTGGTAATGCCGGTGACAAATGCGCGGCCGTCCGCCAGGTCCAGGTAGTTGCAGCCCGCCTTGATGCAGGCGCGCGCGACGTCGTAACCCTGTTCCTGGAACGGGCCGGCGGTATTGATCAAGGTGGTGACGCCCAGCTTGCGCAGCTGCAGCGCCAGCTGCGGGTTGGTGGCGTCCACCGCGCGCGCATGGTCGGCGGTCAGGCCGAGTTGGTAGGCGTACGCGGTGGCCATGGTGAGATCGCGGCCCGCCAGTATCAGCTGGACGCGGCGATTCCGGACCAGCGCCGCACAGATGCGCCTGCCAAAGAAACCATAGGCGCCGAGGACGAGTATTTTTTGCACCGGCGTAGATTACCGCGAAGGATTTCCCGGCGCCCTGCACACTAACTCCCGATGACAGAAATCGACCAGGAGCTGGTCGGACGCCTGCTGCGCGGGGAGCGTGCGGCGTTCGAGGAGTTCTTCAACGAGTACTACCCGAAGCTCTACCGCTTCGTGAAACGCCGCATGCCGCAAGATGCGGCGGCCTGCGAGGACGTGGCGCAGGCCACGTTGTGCCGCGCGCTCGAGAGCCTGCGCGGGTTTCGCGGCGAGGCGGCGCTCATGACCTGGCTGTGCACGATCTGCCGGCGCGAGCTCTCCGCTCGCTGGCGCGAAAACCAGGGCTGGGCGGCAGCGCCGGCGCTCGCCGAAGACGACCCGGAAATCCGCGCCGCCCTGGAGTCATTGCTGGCGAGCGAACAGGGCGACCCGGTTCTGGCCGCCAACCGTGAGCAGGTGCGCGAGTCCATCCTGACGGCGCTCGACTATCTACCGGCGCCATACGCCGACATCCTCGAATGCAAATATCTGCGCGACATGAGCATCGGCGAGATCGCCAACAAGCTCGGCCGAAGCCCCAAGGCGACTGAATCCCTGCTGACGCGCGCCCGTGAAGCGTTCCGCGAGGCCTTTGTGCTGCTGCCGGGCGGAGCACAAACCCCATGAATCGTCCCCAATCCGAGTCCTCGATCGAGCGCCTGATCAAGCTTGCGGGCGAGCGCGACCTGCCATCGGCCGAAGGCGCCGAGCGCGCGTGCCGCGCGGCCCAGGAGTCCTGGGATCGCCTGCTGAAGCAAGGCGACGCTCCCGCCCCACGCCGCACGCTGAGGTTCGTGCTGGGTCTGGCCATGGCGGCGGCGCTCGCGACCGTTGCGTTTTATGCCTGGGATCGTCCGACCGCGGTGCCCGCGGAACTGGTGGCGCGCGTCGCGACGCTGGACGGCGGCGCGACGCTTCGCGAGGCCGAGATCGAGATACTGGCGCGCGTCGCCCAGCCGCTGCACTCCGGCACCACGCTCGTCACCAGCGAGGGCCGTGTTGCACTCACCTTCGGCGACTCGCTGTCGCTGCGCGTGGATCGCCACACACGCCTGCGATTCGACAGCCGCGAGCAGGTGACACTGCTCGAAGGCGCGTTGTACGTCGACTCGGGCGGCGTCAACGCGCTGCCCACGCTGCGCATCGAAACGCCGGCGGGCATCGTGCGCCACGTCGGCACGCAGTTTCAGGTCAGCGTCGCAAGCGGCCGCACCCGCGTGCGCGTGCGTGAAGGACGAGTGCTGCTCATAGTGCGCGGGGCCGGAGTGCAGACGGACATCGTTACGGGCGACGAGCTGCTGGTCACCGGCGGCGACTGTCGATGGCAGCATGGTTTGCCATCGTTCGGCCCGGATTGGGAATGGTCGGCGGGCATTGCTCCGCTGCTTGAAATCGAGAACCGCCCGCTCGCGGAATTCCTCGCGTGGATGGTGCGCGAGCATGGCTGGCAGCTGCGCTATGGCGACGCGGCGTTGCAGCAGCGCACGCATGACATTCGCCTGCACGGCTCGCTCGATCGCCTCGGGTCCGGCGCGATGCTCGAGCGGCTCTCGCTCGTGACCGGCGTGCCGTTGAGCGCGCGCGATGGCGTGCTTTGGGTGGGGCAACAGCTGTGAAACACGCGCTCGGATTGATGGCGGCGTTGTGCATCGGCGCTCTTCCGGGCGCGCAGGCCGCCGAGCAACGCACCGCGGTCAGTGATCCGGCCGCGGTAAATCTGGCGATGCGCGCCGGCGCGACGGTCGAGTCCATACTCGCGGCGCTGAACGCCGAAGGGTTTCACATCGTTTACAGCAGCGCGCTGGTGCAGCCGGCGATGACCTTGCGCAGTACACCGAAGGCCACGCGCATCGATGAACTGCTGCTCGAGATTCTTGCGCCGTGGCGCCTGCGCGCCGTGCATGCGGCCAACGGCGATTGGCTCATCGTGACCGACGCGACTGCCACGAAGGTCGTCGAGCCGCCGGGCGTGGTCGTCGAAGAAGACATCGACACCATCGATGTCACCGCCAGCCGGTTGCGCCTCGCCACGGTCGGCGCCAGCCAGAGTTTTCTCGATCGCAAAGATGTGCAGACCATGCCGCACCTGGCGGACGACGCGGTCCGCATGCTGAAGGTGTTGCCCGGTGTGACGGGTGGGGATTTTTCCGCGGCCCTGAATATTCGCGGCGGCCGGCGGGAAGAAGCGGCGCTCACCGTCGATGGTGCCGAGATCCACAACGGCTTTCACTTTCGCGACATCGACGGCGCGCTGTCCGTGCTCGATACCAATCTCGTGCAGGGCATCGACTTCATCACCGGCGGCATGACCGCGGAGTACGGTGACTACATGAGTGGCGTGGTCGGCCTGCAATCGCGGCGGCCGTCGACCGACGATGAATATCACAATGGCCTCGGCGTCAGTTTCGTGAGCGCGTATGGCCGCACGTCCGGCACCTTCGCCGGCGATCGCGGCTCGTGGCTGGTGTCGGCGCGCCGCGGTTTCCTCGACGTGCTCACCGAGCGAGTAGTGGAGGACGACGAGCAGCTCACGCCTCGCTACACCGACGTATTCGGTGCGGCCAACTTCCAGTTCGGCGAACGCAGCTCGCTCGCGGCACGGGTGTTGATGAGCGACGACGACCTCAAATTCATCACCGCCGACGACACCGACGACATCGATTCGGCTGGCAACGGACATTCCACGCATCTGTGGTTCGAGTTCGATCAGGGCTGGACCGACCAGCTGCAGATGAACACGCTGCTGTCCATGGCCAGCGTCAAGCAGACGCGCAACGCCAATGGGGCCGACGACCTGCGACTGGACGATGTGCACAGCGACAACGATTTCACTTTCCTGGATCTGAAGCAGGACTGGTCGTGGCACCTGAGCGACCGGCACCTGCCGCGCTGGGGGTTCAATGTCAGCCGCCAGAAGGGCAGCTACGACTATTCGCTGGTGGGACGAATCCTCGATCCACTGGTGACGCCGGTGCCCATCGATTTTGCCTACGGCACGAACATGGACGTGCGCGTGAACAAGCTTGGCGTCTACGGGTCGTGGCGTACGCGCCTGACCGACGCGGTCACGGCCGAAGCCGGTGTTCGCTGGGACAGTTACCGCTATCCACAAAGACTGAAATTCGATGTGGTTAGTCCGCGGTTGAACCTGGTGTATGCCTTCGGCGGCGCCAACGAGTTGCGCGCCGCCTGGGGCGTGGTCTACCAGCCGCAAAGTGTCAACGAGCTGCAGGTCGAGGACAATGTCACACGGTTCTTCAAGCCCGAACGTTCCGCCCAGTTCGTGCTCGGCTACACGCGGCATTTCATGCGCGGCCTGTCGCTGCGCGTGGATCTCTACGACAAGGAATACAGCGATCTGCGGCCGCGATTCGAGAACGCGCTCGATCCGGTGCAGCTGATTCCCGAAGGCGGCACGGATCGCATCCGCATCGACGCACCCGAAGCGCGCGCCCGTGGCATCGAGCTCACGCTGCGGCGCGATGCCAGCCGCGGGCTTGCCGGATGGGTGAGCCTTTCGATCGCCAAAGCGCAGGAGAAGGAACAGGAGGGCTGGCGCTCGCGCAGCTGGGAGCAGCGGCAGACGCTGGCGTTTGGAAGCAGTTGGACCGGCGAGAAATGGAACGTGAGCCTGGCCGGGTTGTTCCACAGCGGCTCGCCGGCCACGTTCATCGGCATCGAAACGACGCCGCTGCCGGGCGGGGGCACGGAGGTCGAAGGCGTCGCCGGCGAGCGCAACGCCGAACACATGGCGGCATATACGCGCGTCGATCTGCGCGCGAGTCGCGACGTGCGCCTGCGCAACAGCAAGTTCTCGTTCTACCTGGAAGTGACCAACCTGTTCAACATCAGGAACGAATGCTGCATCGAGAGCTATCACCTCGAGCAGGATGGCAACGGGCGAATCTTTCTCGGCAAGGAAACCGGGTACTGGCTGCCGATGCTGCCGTCGTTCGGCTTCCAGTGGGAGTTCTAGCTACTGCCGGCCGACGGTCAGCCGGCGCGCCGGGTACTGCAGCTGCCCGAGCAGGCGATCTTCCTTGCCGCGTTGGGTGATGATCACGACGTGGCTGCGAACCTCGTGGGTCACGGCGTCGTCGACCAGCACGAAATCCCCGACCCGTACGCCCGCCGGTGGCGTGATCACGAGCTCCGCGACGATATAGTCATGATCGGAATAGCGGGTGCTGCGCACGGAACGAACTTCAATCTTCCAGCGCGCTCCATCCGCGTCCTCGATAGCCACGTGCTGCAGTAGATAGTCCGCGAATATGCGCGGGCCCGGTTCGCCGGGCAGCGCATACGCGAGTTCCGACTGCGGCACGAGCATCTGCGCGCGCACCGCATGGGCGGCGATGTCCAGCCGCACGAAAGAGTTCGGGGCTCGATGCGCCTCGGCCATTGACGCCAGCAGGCACAACAGCGCCGCGCCGGCCAGGCGCTTCACTTGCCGATCTCTGCGCCGTAGTCGGCTGTCTTGTCGCGCCACAGCGCGTGGTAGTGAAGCTGCGAGGGATTGGCAACCGCGGGTTGCACCACGAATTCCATCCAGATGCGCGGACCGTCGATGCGCACGTAGGTGCCTTTGGTGCTGAGGTCTGGCGTGCCGGCGTAACCCACGTAGGTCTGTGCCAGCGCGGCGGGCGCTTCGTACGCCGCGACCAGCGAACGCGTGATCGCATCTCCAGGTAGTGAGGCGTAGCTCTCGAGCGCCGCGCGCACGCGCGCCTGGGTGTCGGGGCCAAGCGCGCCATAGAGAATGCCGCGGTCTTCGGTGCCCGTGGGATAGGTCTGCGGGAATCCAGTGTCGGTACCGCCGGTGGGCATTTTCCCGGGAGCGGGTATGACCACGACGCCTTTGACGACATCGGTGAACGTGCCGGAAAGTCTGGCCTGCGGATGTGCGGACAGTGCGCCCGCGAGATTGGCCATGGCCGTGCTTTGCACCGCCAGCGGCTCGTGCGTGACTCCGTCGACGCTGAAGCGAATGGGTTCGGTGCCGAAGAACAGCGGCGTCGCGCCGGCACGCGCGCCGTTGAATGTGAAGTTGTAGGCGATATGGTGGCCGCCGAACTGCAGCATCCACGGTGTCTTTGCCGAAGGCTTGCCGAGCACGGACAGGTAGTAGTTGCCGCCACTCCAGCCGATCTTGCGCTCATCGACTGCCATCAGCAGATCGTCGGCAGCGCGGATTTCATCGAGCATCTTCAGGCCGCAGGCGGACAGTGCCGCTTCGGCGACACGATGCGCCGCGGCGCTTTGCGTCGCATCGAGATCGCCCAGCCGCAAACCGGCGCGTGGCACGATGCCGACGGGAAGGTTCGACCAGCGTATGGCCGACTCGCGCGCGATCGGCCGCGCGAGTGCGGACAGTTGCGCGGGCGAGAGCGCTTTCTGCAGTGCTTCAGTGGCCGCAATGACCGCGCGGACCTCGCCGCGACCACCGGTGGCCGCGGCGCAGGGCGCGTCGGCGGCATGCGCAGCGCCACTCGCGAAAAACACCAAGCCGAGAAACGCATTCGCCATGGTTCGCGTAGTCATTGACGCCCCCTGAGTTTTCGCAAGGTTACGCTTACAAGCTGTGGCGGAGAACCATCGTTGCTGTTCAATCGAGTGGTCAAGATTCGTACAGCGTCGAGACGGACAATTTCTGCACGGCGTTTCCATGCAGATTTGCGGCTACTGCTGCGCGCGCTGTGCCCGTACAATCCCGGCCCACATAACTTTCGATGAAGGGCATTCGCCATGGCGCGGGGAATCAACAAGGTAATCCTGATCGGCAATCTGGGCGCAGACCCGGAAACCCGCGCCATGCCCTCCGGCATGACGGTGGCGAACATTCGCGTGGCGACGAGCGAGAGCTGGAAAGACAAGCAGTCAGGCGAAAGCAAAGAGCGCACCGAGTGGCACAACGTGGCCATGTTCGGTCGCCTCGGTGAAATCGCCGGCGAATACCTGAAGAAGGGTTCAAAGGTGTACATCGAAGGTTCGCTGCGCACGCGCAAATGGCAGGACAAGTCCGGCAACGATCGCTACACCACGGAAATCATCGCCAACGAAATGCAGATGCTCGACAGCCGCGGTGGTGGCGGCATGGGCGGCGGTGGTGCTGATCACGGTGCTGGTGCTGGTGGCGGCGGCGGTGGCGGTTCACGTCGCGGCGGGGGCCAGTCTGCGCCTCCGCCCGATGACTTCGATCAGGGCGGCCCGCCTGCGGGCGGCGGCTCCGACAAAGGCGGCGGCGAGTTCGACGACGACATTCCGTTCTAATCGCCACGCGGGCCGCAGACTCAGTGCGGATCGCCCCAGCCATACTGCTGCTCGCGTTTATTTCTCCCGCATTCGCGGGCGAAATTCCGAGTCCGGACGATGAACGCGCGGTCGACGTCCTGCACTTCGACGTTGCGCTGAATCTCGACTTCGACCGCAAGGCCATCGCGGCGGTAACGAAGATCGAGTTCGTCGTCCTCCACCGCACAGGCGAACTACAGTTCTCCGGGACTGGTCTGAGCGTGGACAAGGTGTCCCTGGCGGGTCACGCGCTTCAGTTCGACAACGACGGGTCGCGGCTGACAATCCACCTTGCTCGCGCACTCGATTCGGGTGAGCACGCCGCCCTCGCGGTCGAATATCACGGAGAACCCCGGCGGGGTCTCGTGTTCGGGCGGAATCTCGCCTATACAAACTACTGGGCCTGCGAGTGGATGATCTGCGCGCAGGATGACTTCGGCGACAAGGCATCGATCCGCCTCGCACTGGAATTCCCGAAAGGTTCATCGAGCTTCGGGCCCGGCCAGCTCGTGTCGCGGACCACCTTGCCCGATGGCCGCACGCGAC
>JBDTSV010000139.1:0-12060 GCA_039930985.1 Pseudomonadota bacterium | reverse complement strand
GTCGCACGTACGCGCAGTGGCCGGCGTTTCACAAGCTCGAGTTCGTCGATGAGTTGCTGGCGGACGTGCGCCAAACGCGCGCCCCGGTTCGCAATCGCGAAGTCGTCGAGCCATTGCGCGAGAACACGCACACGCTGGCCGATCACTATCGCCGCAAACTGCGCCGCTACAGCATGTACCGCCGTACCGTCACCGATCACCTGCTCGAGCGCGTGTTCACCGCCGAACGGCTCCGCCGTGCGCCGCGCGCGAGCACCTTTCTGCGCGCGCACGCCCTGCATCTGGTGAATGCCACGATGCGCGAATTGAAGGCCGAGCGTTACAGCGTCGAACAGATTCTGCGCATCGTGGTCGAACGCGCCGAAAAACTCGGCGTGTGGGCCCGGGGCAACCGGCGCGATGCGCTGCGCCACGCGCGCTGGATGCTGGTCTACCTGACGCGGCTATACGCGCAGGGTGAAAGTCCGCGTCTTTCCCTATGAAGCGACTGCGCACGCTGGTCGTCGTCCATTCCACGCTCGTTCCGCCCGATACCCTCGAGGGACACAGCGAAAAAGAAATCGAAGAATGGCGTACCGAGTACGACGTCGTCTCGACGCTGAAGAAATCAGGCCATGAAGTGCGCTGCCTCGGCATCTCCGACAGCGTCGAGGAACTGCGCAGCGTCATCACCGAGTGGAAACCCGAGATGGTGTTCAACCTGCTCGAGGAGTTCGACGGCATCGTCACCTACGACCAGCACGTGGTCGCGTTCCTCGAGTTGCTGCGCCAGCCGTACACCGGCTGCAATCCGCGCGGCCTGCTGCTTGCGCGCGACAAGCCCTTGTGCAAACAGCTGCTGTCTTTCCATCGCATTCCCTCGCCGCAGTTCGCGGTGTTTCGCCGCGGCCTGAAACTGCACCTGCCGCGCAAGATCAAATATCCATTGTTCGTGAAGTCGACCACCGAGGATGCCTCGCTCGGCATCTCGCAGGCGTCGATCGTCACCGACAAGGCACACCTCAAAGAACGCATCGAGTTCGTGCACGACCAGGTGCAGTCGGATGCGCTCGTCGAGGAATACATCGAAGGGCGCGAGCTGTACGTCGGGGTCATGGGCAATGATCGGCTCACGCGCCTGCCCATCTGGGAGATGGTGTTCGGTTCGATGTCGGAGTCGGGCGCCGGCATCGCGACGCGCCGCGTGAAGTGGGACAAGAAGTACCAGAAGAAACACGGCATCAATACCTACGAGGCGAAGGAAATTCCGCCGGCGGTGGTGGCGCGGCTGGACAAACTATCGCGGCGCATCTACCGGTGCCTCGGGCTCTCCGGATGCGCGCGCATCGATTACCGCATGACGCCCGACGGCCAGATCTACGTGCTCGAAGCGAATCCCAACCCGAACCTCGCCGCCGAAGAAGACTTCGCGCAGTCGGCGCTGGCGGCGGGCGTGAGCTATCCCGAGCTGCTGGAAAAACTGCTTACGCTCGGCGCCGGTTATCAGGCAGAGTGGCGCGCCTATTACGGGTAGAGGGCCGCCATGAACTCCCTGAAATTTCTCGCCGCCGGCGTCCTCACGTGTGCGTTCGCCGTTGGACTTTCGGCCTGCGTCACGCAGGAGAACAAGAACAAGGCCGCCGTCGAGAAATTCAAGCAGATGGCGACCGGGGAGTTTCAAAGCGCGAGCGGCGCTGTGCTGTTGATCACTCCGGTACGCGCGCGCATGGTCACCGATGAAGCGGTGTACATGGAGCGCCGCGATGCCAGCGGTGTCTTCGGCCGCCTGCTCAATCTCGAGTTGTCCGCTGACGGCAAGACGATCCTCCAGCGAGCGCTCACATTCACCCAGGAAGGCCAGTGGCGCAACCTGCATGAAAATCCCGAGCTGTTCACGGCGCTGCTGCCCAAGGATGTGCGACCCGCGGGCACTTGCGACATACAGCCGGCCGCCGACGCGAACTCGGTCAGCTATTCCTGCGGCGGTTCCCCGCCGGAGATATTCAAGCGCAAGTAAACCGGCGTCGTCGCTACCTGGTGTGCGCGTCCAGCCAGTCGAGCACCGTGCCGTACCACTCAATGCTGTTGTTCGGCTTCAGCACCCAGTGGTTCTCATCGGGGAAGTACAGCAACCGGCTCTCGATGCCGCGGCGCTGCAGTGCGGTGAACGTGGCAATCCCCTGAGTATCGGGCACGCGGAAATCCTGCCCGCCGTGGATCACCAGCATCGGTGTGCGCCACTGCTTCACGTAGTTAGCCGGATTGAAGCGTTCGTGGATTTCGGGCGTCTGGTAGTAGGGCCCACCGTTTTCCCACTCCGTGAACCACAGTTCTTCGGTGGTGTAGTACATGGAGCGCGTGTCGAAGATGCCGTCGTGATCGACCATGCAGCGGAAACCATCGGGCCAGTTGCCGGCGATCCAGTTCTGCATGTAGCCGCCATAGGATGCGCCGAGAGAGCAGGCGCGCTGGCCATCCAGCCACGGGAATTTCTGTAATGCGGCGGCGAGACCTTTCTTCAGATCCTCGAACGGACGATCACCCCAGTGCTGGCTGATCGCATCGGTGAACGCCTGGCCGTAGCCCGGCGAACCGTGAAAATCGATGAACACGACGCCGTAGCCGCGCGCGGCGAAAGTCTGCGCATTCCAGCGCCAGTTCCAGTGGTTCTGAAAGCTGACCTGCGGGCCGCCGTGCACGACGAAGGCGATCGGATACTTCTTGTCCTTGGCAAAGTCGGGCGGATTGACCACATAGCCGTACACAGTCTCGTTGTTCCACCCCGCAAAGCTGAACTGCTCGAACGTGCCGAGCGTGCGCTCCCTGAGAACGCCGGCGTTCACGTTGGTGAGCCGCCGGCGCTCGCCTTTCGGGGGCAGTAGATAGATGTCGGGCGGCGTCGCGAGGTCGTGCCACGACACCACCGCGCCGTGCGGCGCCGCCGAATAGTCGCCGACGTATCCGGCGCCCGAGACGCGCGCCACCTTGTCGCTGCCGACATCGACCGAAAACAGCGGCGTCTGCCCGAGATCGCTCGCGGTGACGAGCAGCGTGCGGCCATCGCGCGCCACGGCAAGATGCTGAACAGAACGATCCCAGGCTGCCGCCACGTCGCGCACCTTGCCGTCGTGTTTGAGCTTGATTCGGAACCGATCGGCTTCGAAACCGGGGCGGCTCATTGCGAGCCAGGCGAGGTCGCCATTGTCGAGGTACACGGGTTGCGTGTCCCAGGCCGGGTTGTCAGCAGTGAGGTTCCTGGGCGTCCCGCTGCCATCCGACTGCGCTTCGAACAGATCGAAATTCGTCGACCAGGGTTCTTCGCGTCCGGCCACGCGAGCACTGAACACGACGCGCGCGCCGTCGGGACTGAAAGTGAATTCCTCCTCACCGCCGTCCGGCTTGGACGGCACGTCTGCATCGAGCGTCTTGCTCACGTTTACCGGGGCACCAGCGCGGCCGTCGGCGTTCACGGGAGCGACAAAGAGGTTCGAGCGTGTGCCCAGGCTCCAGGTGTCCCAGTGGCGAATGAACAGGCGGTCGTAGACGCGGCCCGAAGCCTTGTTTTTGCCGGCGGCGTCGAGCCGCTCGCGCGTGCACTTGAGATCGCCGCAATCGGGGAACACCTCCATGGCGAGCGCGAGCCGGCCACCGCCGCCAGAGAACCGGAACGCGTTCACGTCGAGCGGATAGTCGGTGATCTGCACGGCCTCGCCGCCATTCAGCGGCAGGCGCCATATCTGCTGGGAGCCAGTGCGCGAAGAAAGAAAATAGATGTTGGTGCCGTCGACGGTCCATCGCGGATGCGTGTCGTTCGACGAATGCTGCGTGAGCCGGCGGGGCTTGGCATTTACCGTATCGAGATCCACCAGCCACAGGTCACTGCGGCCGCGATTGGCCGGAAGATCTGTCTCGCGCTGTACATAAACGACGCGCCGCCCGTCCGGCGACACCTGCGGATCGCTGACTCGCGCCAGCATGTTCAGGTCGGTCGGCGTCAGGGCGCGCGCCGCGTCCGCCGCGCCGACATGGGATGCACAGAATCCGCACGCGAATACTGCCGCGATTCGCAACCAGGACTTCATGGGGATCTCCAGTAGATAGTTCTTGTTTACCGGCCGATTTCCGACGCTTCGATACTCCAGCTCTCGGCCGCCGCCGCCGCGAGCCAGTCGTTCATGTGCGCGTCGGCGAGCACGGCGGCCATGTACGCAGCGGTGCTGTCGCGCACGTGCGCGCCGTAGGTGCGCAGACGAAGCACCATGGGTGCATACATGGCATCGGCGGCGCTGTATTCGCCGAACAGCCAGGGTCCGGCGGAACCGAAACGGCTGCGGCATTCGTTCCACAACGCTTCGAGGCGCGTGAGCTCCGCGGCACGTTCCGGACTAGGCGCGGTCTTGCGACCGGTGACGCGCGCATTCATGGGCCATTGCGAACGCAGAATCGAGAATCCGGCGTGCATCTCGGCGCACGCCGAGCGCGCTATTGCGCGCGCTTCGCGTTCCTTCGGCCAGCCGTACCCGGATATCTCGCAGATGTATTCGCAGATCGCCAGCGAATCCCACAGCAGCAGCGAGCCGTGCTGAAGCACCGGCACGCGCCTGGATGGACTCAGTGTGCCGACATCGCGCGCGAATTCAGGAGTGTCGAGGGGCACGACACGTTCGGCGAAAGTCATTTCCAGGTGCTTCATCAGCAGCCACGGCCGCAACGACCATGACGAATAGTTCTTGTTGCCGATGGTGAGCAGCATTTCGTTCACGACAATCCCCCCGTACCATGTGCGCCATGGCTGCCGGCGCAATACGCGCGATCTGTTTCGATCTCGACAACACGCTCTGGGAAATCGAGCCGGTATTGATCCGCGCTGAACGCATTCTCGCCGATTGGCTCAAGCTGCGATACCCGCGCATCGCGGATCGCTTCTCACCGGCCGACGTGCAGGCGGTGCGCGAAGCACTGCTGCGCGAGCAACCTGGGCAGTCGCACGATCTGTCGTACCTGCGCCGCGAGACCATTGCGCGACTGGCGGCGCAGGTGGGCTACAAGCGGGACATGGCGCACGAGGCATTCGCGCTCTGGCTTGCGGCGCGCAACCAGGTCGAGCCATACGCCGAGGTCGTTCCAGTGCTCGAGTCTCTCAAGGTGCGCTACCGGCTCGCCACGTTGAGCAATGGCAATGCAGACCTTTCGATCATCGGGCTCGCGCACCATTTTGAGGTCAGTTTGAATGCGGGCGCACTGGGATGCGCCAAGCCCGACACGCGTGCCTACATGGAGCTCGCGGAGGCGCTGACGCTGAAACCCGCGGAAATACTGTTTGTAGGCGATGAACCCCATGCTGATGTCGTAGGCCCGCGTGCCGCTGGCATGCAAACTGTATGGGTGAATAGAGGCGGTGTTGTTTGGCCCGCCGCGTTGCCCGCGGCGGATGCCAGCGTCACCGACCTCGACGGGCTCGCCGCGCTGCTCACCTGAAAAACTGTGAACGGCGCAGCGAAACCGCGACGTAGTTAGCAGTGTGCCTCGGCGACTGCCAGTGAGGGCTACGGTGGAAGCGTAAAACCGGTTCCTGCGTCACGGAACCTGCGCTCCCAACGCGCTCAACTGATGCTCGTCCAGGGCCGATGAGTTGAATGAACCTCAATCAATCGGGGTGAACGATGGCCATCCAGCCGGTTGCGAGTCTCAAGGAATTCTTCCGCGACGCGTTGCACGACGCGCTGTCCCATCAGCACGTGGCGGTCGAAGGTGAAACCGAACACTACGTGGTGAACGTGCTCACACTGTTCTCCGACGCCGACGCGCTCTACGAACGCCATCCCTATAGCGAGGCGCGCGGTGCAGATTCGCGCAAGCAACTCAAGCCGCTGGCGATGATGCTGGGCGAAGCGCTCGAAGCGCCGACTCGCGAAGCCCGGTTTCGCGGATTGCAGCGTCTCGGCGACGTATCGCTGTTCATTGCCGGATTCTTCTCGGCGGGCTTCGCACGCAAGCTCGTCGATGTCGACTATCACATCGCCATGGGCGGCCATGCCTACAGTGCGCTCGCCGAAAGCTGTCCGCCGGCGCGGGCGCGCACGATGCGCCAGGTGTTCGCCGAACTCGCCGCGAAGTTCCAACCCATGGTCGATGCTCTAAACGAGATCAGCGAGAGCTCCTATCAGCACTCGGACCAGGATCGTCTGCGGCTGTACGAGCTGTGGGTGAAGACCGGGAGCGAGCGATCTCGCCAGTTGCTGCGCAAGCTCGGGCTGGAGCCGGCGCCGGCCGCGCGCAGCGTGCTGGCGCACTGATGAATTGCGCCACTCTGAGTTCGCTGCAGGGTGCGCTGGCCGACATCTACGACCTGCCGGCGACGCCGGATATATGTGACTTTCTTCTGACGGATCGCACCGGGCTCGCGCGCACCGGCGTTGCACGCGCAGCCGACGAGCAACTCATCGTCGCCGAAGAAGGGGATACCTTGTCGATGGCGTTGTACATCGACGCTGCCGTGCTCGAACGCCTGGGGCGGCACGACCCGTTCACGGACCTCACGCACGAGAATCTTGCCGACTATCTCACGGTGGCCGAAGGTGTCAGCCATTTCGTCTACGTCGCCTGGAACACCGGGCACGACAAACCAGTCACGCTGCTCGAACTCGAGCTGCAGGCCGAAGTGGACAAGTACGTGTTGTGTGCGTGGCTGCTGCGGGAGCAAGGCGATGGCCGCTTTCCGCGCGAGCTGCACCGGGTGCTCTTCGAACGCGCTCGCATCGATCCGGTGGCCGCCGCCGGTCGCGTGGGCATGTATCACACCGCTTCCAGGTACGCCGCCCGCTTCTGCAGGCACGTCGCCACGCTGCTGGAGCGCAAACGACACGGCGTGACGCACGACCTGCTGGCAGAGCTGCGGCGCTTCTATCGCTTCGGGAATGTCCGCAAGCTGCGCCACATCGAGCGTTACGCCTGAGCTTGCGAGAACGCGGCGAAGCTGGCTTCGCAGCAAGCCCTATTCGACGTCGTGGTCGCCCTGGGAATTGCGGGTTTCAAGCTCGCGTTTGAGCTTGATCCATTCACCGAGCTTGCGCAGATCGCGTTTCCCGCCCAGCTGCTTTTTTGGCTCGGGAATGTGCGCAGCGCCGACGCGAGCGTACGGATCGAAACCAGTAGCGCGTTTGCGCTCGACGGTCAGCTTGGCGTTCTGGCCGCGCGCGGGAGTGGACTCGACGGAGAGCGGCGCGCGTTCGAGCGGGACACCGGCGTGACCGGCATCGATCCACTCTACGCGGGCGTTACCACGATCGTCGTGCACGATCTGCGACACGCGCCGCCGGTTAGCGGCCTGCGGTCCTTTGTCATTGGTGTTGTTGTCAGACACAGCCGAAGTATGACTGACGTGCAAAATTCGTTGTTTGACATAGCGACCATTTTGGCTGCCTCGAATCGCATGCTGTGAGCCGTTTCACGCAATTTTTCGGCGTGATGCAGCTCGCAGAATTCCGATGATTGTCTTGGCGTCGGCTAGCTCTCCGTTGAGAGCCCGTTCCACGGCCTTCTCGAGTGGCCACCACTCGACCTCGAATACCTCGCCCGACTCGGGGGCGGCGGTTGCTGCTGAAAGCCCAGTCGCGAGATACAAGTGGATGACCTCGGTGAAAACGCCGGGCGAACTGAAATAAGTGCCCAGCGATTCCCAGTGCGATGCCGCGATCGCCGCTTCTTCGGCGAGCTCACGTCTGACGGTCATCTCGGGCGGCTCGTTGGGCTCGAGCTTGCCCGCGGGGAGCTCATGGATATATCCGCCCGCGGCATGGCGATACTGGCGCAGCAGGCAGATGCGGTTGTCGGCGTCGATGGCCACCGCCGCGGCGCCGCCGGGATGGCGCACGATCTCGAGCGGCAGGCGCACGCCATTGGGCAGGTCGACGGTGTCGACACTTACCTGGATGACGCGTCCGTCGTAGATTTTTTTTCGTTCGAAGAGCATGGCGCGAGTGTATATGGCGCCGGAAGTAGTAAGACTAATGCCGACATCCTGGCGGGCGCGTTCCTCCGCAGGATGTTTGCCGCGCTCGATGCGTGCCTGCAACAACCGAGGTGATGCTTGTACGCGCCGCACGCCCGCGCTCATAATCGCCGCACTTCGACCTGTGCCCGCCTCGTGGCGCAAATCGAGATCAAAAAGGCGTCACATTCCGCCCGGTTACGGGCGTGACGGCCGTCACGGCTCGCGGGGAGTTGAGCCTGGTTTCAATGATCTTTCATATATTGTTGTATTGATGTCCACGGCCGAACAACTCGGAAGTCTGAACGCTCCGCAACGCAAGGCGGTGACCTACGGTGAGCCTCTTCCCGGTGGGAAGGGTTTTCGCTCGGGTCCGTTGCTGATCGTCGCCGGCGCGGGTACCGGCAAGACCAATACGCTGGCACATCGCGTGGCGCACCTCGCCCTCAGCGGCGTCGACCCCGCGCGTATCCTCATGCTCACGTTCACGCGGCGAGCCTCGATCGAAATGAAGCGGCGCGCGAATGAAATCATGCGTGAAGCCTTCGACGACAAGCTCGGCAGCAAGGCTTCGTCGATCAGCCAGCGGCTCACCTGGGCCGGCACGTTCCATTCCATCGGCAACCGCCTGCTGCGCCATTACGCTAAGCACGTCGGGCTCGATCCTTCGTTCAGCGTGCTCGACCGTTCCGACGCGGCCGACATGATCGACACCGTGCGCACCGAGCTCGGCTACTCGGGCAAGGGTCAGCGGTTTCCGCGCAAGGACACCTGCCTCGCGATTTACTCGTACCGCGTGAATACGCAGAAGTCGCTCAAGGAGACGCTCGACACGCAGTACGCGTGGTGTTCGCACTTCGAGGAAGACATCGGCAAGTTGCTGCGCGCCTACGTCGAGAAAAAATCGCAATACCGCGTGCTCGATTTCGACGACCTGCTGCTCTATTGGCACGCGATGATGAGCGAAGATCGCATCGCCAAGTCGGTGGCCGCGCATTTCGATCACGTGCTGGTGGACGAATACCAGGACACCAACAAGCTGCAGGGCGACATCCTGATGGCGCTCAAGCCCGACGGGCAGGGCGTCACCGTGGTCGGTGACGACGCGCAAGCTATCTACTCGTTCCGCGCCGCCGCGGTCGAGAACATTCTCGGTTTCCCCGACCGCTTTCGGCCCAAGGCCGAGGTAATCACGCTGGCGCAGAACTTCCGCTCGAGCCAGAGCGTGCTCGATGCGGCTAACGCGCTCATGGCGGACGCGCCGCGGCAATACCGCAAGCATCTGCTCTCGATGCGCGGCCAGGGTCCGCGTCCCAAGCTGGTGACCGTCGACGACCTGCCGACGCAGGCGGAATTCATCTGCACCCGCATTCTCGCCGCGCGCGAAGCGGGCGTGGCGCTCAAACGCCAGGCCGTGCTGTTTCGCAGCGGCACGCACAGCGACGTGCTCGAAATCGAGCTCGCCAAGCGCAAGATTCCTTTCGTGAAATACGGCGGCCTCAAGTTCCTCGAGGCGGCGCATGTGAAGGACCTCATGGCGGTGCTGCGCTGGGCCGACAATCCGCGCAACCAGCTGGCCGCATTCCGCGTGCTGCAGTTCATGCCGGGCATGGGTCCGGCGAATGCCAAGCGCGCGCTGGATCACTTCGTCAGCAACAATTTCCTGTGGGCTTCGTTCGAAAGTTTCGAGCCGCCGACCGACACGCGCGTCGCCTGGAAGAAATTCAAAGAACTGTTCACGGCATTGGGCGATCCCAGCCGTGAATGGCGCGGCCAGATCAACATGGTGCGCGAGTGGTACAAGCCGCACATGGAAAGGCTGTACGAGCACGTGCACATGCGCATCGGCGATCTCGATCAGCTCGAGCTGCTGTCATCGCAATACCAGACGCGCGAGCGGTTCGTGACCGAGCTCACCCTCGACCCGCCGCACGCCACCAGCGATCTCGCCGGCCAGGCCATTCATGACGAAGACTACCTGGCGCTTTCCACCATTCATTCCGCAAAAGGCATGGAGTGGGATCACGTTTACATCCTCAACGTGGTCGATGGCAGTTTCCCGTCAGAATTCGCAACCGGCAAGGCCGAGCTCATCGAAGAGGAGCGCCGGTTGCTCTACGTGGCAATGACGCGCGCGCGCAATGAGCTCACCTGTGTCATTCCGCTGCGATTCCAGATCACCAGCCAACCGAAGACTTCCGATGGGCACGTCTACGGCGGCCGCAGCCGGTTCCTCACCGAGAAGCTCATCAAGTGTTTCGATGAGCAGACGTTCCAGGGCTCCAACGTCGACGTGAAAATCGAAGCGACGCCGACGGAATCGGGCTCCATCGACGTGGCGTCGCGCCTCAAACAGATGTGGTAGGGGCAGCGCCCATTTCCTGAAATGGGGATCGTCCCTAGGGCTTGCGGAACTTCAGTGTCATGCGGTCGCTTTCGCCGATCGCCTGGTACCTGGCGCGGTCGCGGCCGCCGAGCCGATAGTTAGGCGGCAGCGTCCAGACTCCCTGCGGGTAGTCTTTCGTGTCGCGCGGATTGGCGTTGACCTCTGAGCGCGCCACCAGCTCGAATCCCGCCGCCTCGATGAGCTTGATGGCGTAGTCCTCGTTCACGTAACCGCTGGGTGCGCGCGGATCCTGCGGTTTGGCCCGATCGCCGCGGTGCTCGACCACACCGAGAATGCCGCCGGGTTTGAGCGCCCGGAACATCGCGGCGAATGCCTGCGGTGCGAAGTCGAGGCTCATCCAGTTGTGCACGTTGCGAAACGTCACCACCATGTCGGCGCTGGCCGGCGGCGCGATGTCGTCGCTGCCCGGCCCCAGCGCCGTGACCACGACCTTGCCGTAGACATCGGGGCGCGAGGCCAGTTTGTCGGCGAAAGTTTTCAGGTTGGCGGTGACGAACGGATTGTCGGCTGCCGTCGGAGATTGCGCTGCGTACAACCTGCCGTGATCGGCGAGCAGCGGGGCGAGGATCTCGGTGTACCAGCCGGCGGGGCCCGGCCACACCTCGACTACCGTCATCTCGGGTTTGATGCCGAAGAACAGCAGCGTTTCGAGCGGGTGACGATCGCCGTCACGCGCGCGATTTTCCGCGGCGCGATGCGGGCTGGCGAGAATGCCTTCAATGGCGGCGGCGGTGGCCGCGTCGCGCGGGGCGGCCACCGGGTGCGGCGCGCCCGCGCAAGCGCCGAGCAGGCTCGCCACCAGCAATAGAACGACGCTGCGAGCGCGTGACGACATTCAAAGTCTCCGGGCAAACCAAAATGAACCCCGCGCGCGGCGAGGCTCGACTCGACAAAGATCCGCTAGTTAGGCCTGCGTCGGATCAGCGGCGGAACGGACCGCCACCACCCTGACGCGGGCGCGGCGGACGCTCCTGCGCTTCATTGACGCGCAACGGACGGCCGCTCATCTGGTATCCATTGAGCCCCTGGATTGCGGCCTGTGCTTCGGCGGAACCCATCTCAACGAAACCAAACCCACGGGGCTTGCCCGTTTCACGGTCGTTTACCAGCTTTACGGAATCAACCTTGCCATGGCGCTCGAAGAGCACCTTGATGTCTTGCTCGGTTGCCGAGAAGGGCAGATTGCCCACGTAGATCGTCGTCATCCCAGACTTCTCGCTCAGAAAGCGGACAGCGGCAGGAGATGCGGTCCCCTGCATGTACCGCGGAAATTGAACACAGGTCATGGCGGCCTGCACCGTAGTTCGTGGACTTCAGGGGATAAAACCGTTAGACGCATCGAACGCGGACGATGCTACTCCTCGGTTTGAGAAGCTGTAAACACGGGTCGGGACGGATGCGCGCCGGATCTGCGGAGAGGGGCAATTTCCGGTGTCTTCAGGCAATTTCAGGCAGGTGCGACCGGCCGGTACCGCTCCCCTGGGAGGTGGTCGCGTTATGTCGGAACACTACTCTAGATAGGCGTAGCCGTTTAGCTCGCCTTCGTAGAACCGCTTGATGCCCTGCGACTCCGCCACCGACATGCGCCCTTCGCGCACCGCCCGCTCGCAGTCCCGGGCCAGGGCCGGGTGCAGGTCGGCCACGTCGTACTCCATGTATTCGAGCACTTTGTTGGCGGTGTCGC
>JBDTSV010000138.1:0-35040 GCA_039930985.1 Pseudomonadota bacterium | reverse complement strand
CCGGTCTCGCGCAGATACTTCATATACGAGGCCTGGATCTGGGCTGAATAGCACATGGAACGGATTGTGCTGCCCGGCGACCGTCTTGCCTACCCGCTCACTCGCGTCCGCCGCGGCGCCACGCTACGATCCGCCCAAGTTCAGGGGGTTACGTATGCACGCGCGAACATTGCAACTTGCGACTCTGGCCGGCTGCCTTCTGGTTCACTCGCTCGCCGGCGCCCAGACCACGCCGGCAGCTGCTCCCGCACCCGCTTTCCCGCCCGTCGCGCGCCCGACTCCTCCCACCCGTCTTGCCGACGGCCCGGAAGCGCCGCCGTTCACGAAAATCGAAGGCAACGGCGCCAGCGCGCCGATCGACAAGCACGGCGACTTCGTCATCGGCCCGCACTACGTTCCCGCCCGCGAGCTCAGTCTCACCGACGGCGTGAAGTCGGGCACCGTCCAGCAGTTCCAGATGGATTCCGCGGACAGCAAGTTCTACCCCGGCATCGCGCGCGATGCCTTCGGCACGGTGGATCCAAACAATCCCAAGACGGTCATCGTTGCGACGCATGCGCAGCCCTATCAACGCACGATCACGGTCTACATGCCGGCGCAGTATCAGCACGTCGGCCGGGCCGCGTTCCTGGTGACGCACGACGGACCGAAGTTCGGCGAACCAGACGTGACGCTGCCGCGTCTGCTCGACAACCTCATCGCGCAGAAGCGCATCCCGGTCATCGTCGCCATCATGATCCAGAACGGTGGCGGTGACGCCCAGGGCAGCGAACGCGGGCTCGAATACGACACCATGTCGGGCAAGTTCGCCGAGTACATCGAGGCCGAAGTGCTGCCGGCGGTCGAGAAAAAATACGACGTGAAGCTCTCGCGCAAACCTGGCGCGCGCGCCGTCATGGGCTGCAGCTCGGGCGCGGCAGCGGCGTTCACGATGGCCTGGACCCATCCGGAGTGGTATCAGCGAGTCATCAGCTTCTCGGGTACCTATGTGAACCAGCAGTGGCCGTTCAACCCGGAGACGCCGGGCGGAGCGTGGGGTTATCACGAGTCGATCATTGCCAGCGCGGCGAAGAAGCCGATCCGAGTCTGGATGCACGTCGGCGACCGCGACCTCTACAACCCAAACGCGATGCGCGACGACATGCACGACTGGGTCATCGCCAACCACCGCATGGCGAAGGTGTTGAAAGACAAAGGCTACGACTACCAGTATTCGTTTGCGCTCGACTCGGGTCACTGCGATGGGCGCGTGCGCGCGCAGACACTGCCGCAGGCGCTCGAGTGGGTGTGGCGCGGGTATGGCGGGAAATAGCGAGCGCAGCGGCCGCCAGCGTGCGTTTCATTAACTATTAATAATCTTCGCGACATGCCCCGGCCACGGCGCGCACCTTAACGTGGCGCCTACGCTGCATATGCACTGTGCAACAGCAGCATCTCCCGAGGACTCCACCGTGAAATTGATTTCAGCTCTCGCTCTCGCCTCCCTGTTGGCCGCCGGTTCCGCTGTCGCTGCCGATGCCACCGCGACCACCGTGAAAACGACGAGCACCGCCGCCGCGCCCGACCATCACTGCCGCGACGAAGCAAACAACAAGAAGCTCGCCGGCGCCGCCCGCAAGTCGTTCGTCAAGAAGTGCCTGGCGGACTCGAAGGCGAAGTAACCACTCTCTTGCAGGAGTAACGCCCGCCCTGTTGGGGTTCGATCACCGCATGGCGGGCGCTTTCAGTCACGCCGATGCGGCACTAGATCGGGCCAGCACGGCGGCCATTCCCCGAAGCCGGGAGGCACGCATTTTCTGTGCCGATGTGAGAGATTTCTTCCTCTGGTGACACATACCCTGTTAGCGACGTGATCATACTGAGAGGGAGAATCGCGATGAAGAAGTTCGGTTGGGGAGTGCTCTTGGCAGTGCTCATGGGCGCCACTTCGGAAGCCTCGGCGGCCGAGCCTCTGAAGCTGACCGAGGCTGGTGCCATCTTCAACCAGTGGATAGCGGGCTATCAGGCCCACAACGCCGACAAGCTCATGGCGGTCTTCGACAAAAGCCTGATTTACAGCTCCCAGGGCGAAGGCGACCAGACTTACGATGAGCTCAAGGCGAGCTATGTCACCTTCTTCGCTTCGCGCATGCCGCCCACGCGCTGGAAGGCGATCCCCAAGGAAATTCAGGCCGGCGCGGGCCTTGCCGTGGTCGTTTCAATCTGGGAGCAGCGTTCGAAAACCGGCTCCGGCCCGGAAGAAGTGGTGGCCCGAATTCGCAGCGTCGACGTGTTCCGTCAGACGAAGGCCGGCTGGAAGATCGTCCGCACCATCAACTATCCGGAACAGAACTAGCTTCTCAGGCCTTTCGCTTCGGCCGGCGTACGGCGCGGACCTTCCCGGTCTTGCCGCCACCGCAGTAAAACTTGTCGGCGCCGTCGGATTCGAGCCCCGATACGTTGATCCCGGTCGGCATCGCCAGGGTTTCCCGAACCTCGCCGGTTTGCGGATCGACGCGGCGCAGTTCGCTGGCGTCATTTTCCCAGGTGGCGTGCCAGAGCTCTCCATCTACCCAGGTCACGCCGGTGACGAAGCGATTGGATTCGATCGTTCGCAGGACCTTGCCGGTCTGCGGATCGATCTGGTGAATCTTGCGGGCGCGATGCTCGCCCACCCACAGCGAACCTTCGGCCCATGCCATGCCGGAATCGCCGCCATTGCCAGGCGCGGGAATGGTCGCAAGCACCTTGCCGGTGGCCGGATCGAGCTTGTGGATCTTGCTCTCGGCGATCTGGTACAGGTGCTTGCCGTCGAACGCGGTGCCCGCGTGCGAGACGACGTCGATTGTCCGCACGGTCTTGCCGCTCGCCGGATCCAGCGCGTTGAGCTTGTCGCCCGAGGCGAACCACACGTTCTTGCCATCGAAGGTGACGCCAGCCACGCTTTCGACGCCCTCGAAAGGCCCGTATTCGCGCACGATGTCTGCTTTTGAATTGTCCATGCGCTGCATCCTAGTCAATCGGCAGCGGCGCCGGGAGTAACAAGGCGGTCGCGAATCCGGGCACCGGCGGCGTCATCCAGCGGCGTGCCCGGCCGCGGCCACAGGCCTGCACTTTCATTTCCGCCGCGAGGCTGTCGAGCGCTCTTTGCACGCCGCGCTGGCTGGTGCCGAGCGCCAGGCTCAGCGCCGAACTCGACCACGATTCGCCATCGGCGAGCAGCGCGAGCACGGCGGCGTGCTCTTCGTCCACTGGCTGCGCGAGCACCACGACCTCGCGCGCTTTTCGTGGCACGAGCGCAAACCCCTGCGCGGTGGCGCGCACCTCGGCAAGCGCACGCAGAAGCTTGCGCAGCCGTCCTATCTCCACGCGCAGCCGCACACGATGCGTCTCGTCGGCGCGCTTGAAGCGAAACACGCGCGCAATGAGTGCGTCGCGCGACACGTCGTTCGGCCAGGCTTCGCCGAGCTCACGTGCCAGCGCGAACAATACCGGGCGCGTTGCGAGCGAGATCAGCGTCTTTCGTTCGCGCACGGCATAGCGGCACGCATCCACGACCAGGGCATTCGTCGCCAGTAGCGCTTCAACGTCATCGAGCGACAGCGGCCGCACCTTGCCGCTCGCGATCAGGCGCGCCGCGGGCGCTTCGAGCAAGCGCGCGGCGCTTTCGACCTCGGCAGTGAGCGCGGGAATGCGGGCCGCGCGCGCCGCGCGCATCGCCTGGGCGAGCGCCGCGCGGGCCTCCTTCGCACGCAGCCGACGCATGGCGATGCCGGCGATGCCAAGTTCGTGGGCGGTGCGCAGCGCCGGCGGCAACAACGCAGGATCGAGCCTCGAGAGCAGGCGCTCGGCTTCGTCCATGCGGCCGATGAGCAGCAATCGGCGGATTTCCAGATAACGCGCGTGCGCCGCGTTGGCGCGATCACCGTATTTTTCGAGCGTGGCGCGGGCAGCATCGAGGGTCTTCGCGGGCCAGGTCAGGTCGCGCGCGGCGAAAGCCACTTCCGCCTCACCGACAACGCAGCGCGCGCGGGCCACCGGCTCTTTCGCGCCGAAGGCGCGCGCGGCTTTGCGCAGCAGCACTTTGGCTGTCGCGAGATCGCCCAGCTGCGCCATTGCAATGCCACGCAGCGCGAGTGCCGGCGGATCGTCGCGCAGGCCCACGCGTTTCAGGGCGCCGAGCGGATCGCCAGCCGCGAGCGCGCGTGCCGCGGCAGTGATCAGCGAATCCATCGCGGCTCAGGCTTTGGAAATCCCGCCAAACTTGTCACTCCCGTCTCGAGGTGTGCGAAGCCTAAGGTATCTCCACCCTCACAAAGGAGATATCCGCGATGACACACAAGACTGGAACCCGGCAGGAATGGATGGCCGCGCGCATCGACCTGCTCAAGGCGGAAAAGGAACTGACGCGCCAAAGCGACGATCTGGCCCAGCGGCGACAGGCGCTGCCCTGGGTACACATAAATAAGGAGTACCGGTTCGAGACCGAAGACGGCGCAGCGTCGCTCAAGGATCTGTTTCGCGGCCGTTCGCAACTCCTCGTCTATCACTTC
Source organism: Pseudomonadota bacterium (assembly GCA_039930985.1). Taxonomy (GTDB): domain Bacteria; phylum Pseudomonadota; class Gammaproteobacteria; order Steroidobacterales; family Steroidobacteraceae; genus CADEED01. The sequence continues at coordinate 30,508 of JBDTSV010000138.1, read as the reverse complement.
ATGTTTGGGCCCGACTACAAGGCGGGGTGCCCTTCCTGCTCGATGATCGCCGACGGGTTCGAAGGCATTGCCGTGCACCTGGCGAACCACGATGTGGCGTTGTCGGCGGTGTCGCGCGCGCCGCTGCCGCAATTGCAGGCGTACAAGCGTCGCATGGGCTGGACGTTTCCATGGGCCTCCTCCGATGGCTCGGATTTCAACTTCGACTTCAACATCTCGTTCACCGAAGAACAGCAGCGCGCCGGCAGTATCGAATACAACTTCAACCGCGGCGGTCACGCGATGGACGCGTCCACCCACTGGCCCGAACCCGTGCAGCAGTTCGCGGCCACCTGCGGCACCGACGCGCCTACCTACACGCGCGATCGGCCGGGCATGAGCACGTTCGTGCTCGAGAACGGCGTCATCTATCACGCCTACTCGACCTATGCGCGCGGGCTGGATGGTCTGTGGGGTTCTTACCAGTGGCTGGACCGCGCCCCGATGGGACGCAACGAGACCGGCCCCTGGTGGAAACGCCATGACGAATACGCGCCGAGCCAGGCCAAGGCCTGAGCCATGTTTGCCGAAAGAACTGTGGACCGCACGTTCCTGGGTGTCTCGACACTGATGTTCGCGGGCAGCGCTGCGGTCACGGTGGTCTGGTGCGCCTCCATGTCGTCGACGGACGGCATGGAGATGCCCGGCGGCTGGACCATGTCCATGGCGTGGATGCGAATGCCCGGCCAGTCCTGGCCCGGTGCCACCGCCGCTTTCCTCGGCATGTGGCTCGCCATGATGGTGGCGATGATGCTGCCATCACTGCTGCCCATGCTCCGGCGCTACCGACAGGCCGTGGGTGGTGCAGACGCGGCCCGGCTCGGGCGGCTGACGGCGCTCGTCGCCGCGTCGTATTTTCTGGTGTGGACCGCGACGGGTCTCGCGGCCTATCCACTCGGTCTGGCGCTGGCCTCCGCCACCATGCGCCTGCCGGCGATATCCCGAGCAGTTCCGCCCGCAGCCGCCGTCGTCATTCTGCTCGCCGGAGCGCTGCAGTTCACGGCGTGGAAGGCGCGCCAATTGGCCTGCTGCCGGAGCGCTCCACGTCATCTGGCGCCGAATGCCGCCACCGCCTGGCGACATGGAATCAACCTCGGCGCTGATTGCGTGCGCTGCTGTCTGGGCCAGACCGCGATGCTGCTAGTCATCGGCGTCATGGACCTGCGCGCGATGGCCGTCGTTACGGCAGCTGTCACCGCCGAACGGCTCGCGCCAGCGGGCGAACGCGTCGCGCGAGCTATCGGCGCATTCATGGTCGTCATCGGACTTCTTTTGCTGGTGCAGGCGGTAATCAGCGCCGCCTGACCTCTAAACTGGACTTGCATGAACAGCGAAGCGCTCGGCTCGTCTTCTTGCCGCCCGGAGAAACGGTGGAGGCCGCGGTGGTCGCCGCGAGTCCCAACACAACCAACGCAAGCCCGTAAACGCTGTTCATGGGAGCGGATGTTACCTCGGCCTACGCCGCCCTGCGTCGGACGCCCGTAACCTGCGCGCATGCGCAATCTGGATTTCAGCTCGTGGCAGGGCATCGTGTCGTCGCTGCTCGCTCTCGCCATCATCACGCTGCTCGGCGTCGGCATCCGACTGCTCGTGATGCAGACCGTGCAGCAACGTCGCGAGCGCGAGAACCGCCAGATCAATGAGCGACTGCGCACGCTGATCGCCGCGTACAAGACGCTGGGCGGTTCGTTCACGGGCGACCTTGCCGTCGATCCGACTCACCTGCGAGACCTGCGGCGCAAGATGGAACTCGAACCTCCCGAGGTGCAGGCGGCGGCGGACTCCACCAGCTCCGACCGCTCGCGCCGCATCCGCGACACGGTCGAGGCGGCGCTCTCGGACATCATCCTGTTAGGCACGGAAGAACAGGTGCGGCTGGCTGCACAGGCGGCCACCGATCTTGCCGCCGGCCGGCCCGTGCACACCGCGGATCTCGTGGTGTCGCTGCGAAACTTCATCCGTTTGGTGCTCGACCTCGAACCGATCGCGACAACGGTGGCGATTCCGAAACAGGGCCCGGCACGACCTGGCGCCATCAGTGGCGGAAAGAAAGGTGAAGGCGGCGGCGCTGAAGGCGCGAAGGGTGGCAAAGGTGCCGGCGCCGACATGGGCGCAGGTGCCGGCATGGGGATGGGAATGGGCTTGGGTGCTGGCGTCGGCGGCATGGCCGCGGACGAAGACAACGATCAACATAGTTAGCAGCCGCACTTCGTCGCGTATGCGATCGAAGGCGGTGCTCGTTTCAAACAATCAATAAACGCGGAAGATCCGGAAACCGTGATCGCGAATGACGATGGCACGGAATTCAAGCGACGTCCGCGGACGGACATTGCGCACCTCGAGAGGCTCGCTGTTCGTGATGACCTGAAGTTTCGGGCGCGCGGGCTCGGACAGCAGATCAGGAACAGAAGCCTCAAAACGGGTGGCGAGATTCGACTGAGACATCATTTTCCTTGAGTGACTTTGACCTTATGGACAACGCGTGCAAGGTACCACGCGACAGGTTGCAGTCCGATGATCATTCGGGAGAGCGCGTCTACCTCTTTAGAGGTATTGGTAGTTAGAAACGGGGAACCGGGGACTTGCCTGCTGAGGCGCGTCGCCATTTGCCGGCAAATCAGCGATGTCGCCAATCACCTACTCGAAGCGATAACTCATCTTGACAAGCAGCTGTTCGTCATCGCGCAGGGAGAAGCTGTCGGCCAGCAGGCGGCCGGTGCTCTCCTGCGTGTCGTCACGAACGTAGCCGCCGCGGCCGTAGACCACGTAAAGATACGAGAGCGGCGCGAGCTCGAAGCGATAGCGAATCTGGAAGCCGAGATTGCGCACGGTGAAGTCGTCGACCGGCTGGTCGGTCGGCGAGACCCTGCCTTCGGCGCTGGCTAGATAGGCCTGCCGCAGGCGCGCATCGATGGCAATCGACTGCAGCTTGACGCGAAGCTCCTGCTTGCTGCCGATGTTCCAGTTGAGGCCGGCGTTGAAGTCGAGCTCGTGGTTGTCGAAGCTGCCGAACAGATTGTCGTGCTGCCAGACCGTCCAGGAGGGAGTGCGGCTCGCGTTCACACCCACATAGATGTTGAGCGCGTCGCTGACGAAGTAGCTCGGCTTGAACTCGGTCCAGTACCCGAGCCGGTCATTGCCGTCGATGCCGCCGCTGTAGATTTCCGCCTCCACGTTGTACGCCCAACGACCCTTGCGCGGTCGCTGATATTCGTAGTGCGAGTTGAAATTGGGCGGTAGATCGATGAGCCCATGACCGCGCATGACCAGGTCGTCGGTGCGCGCGCTGTTCACATTGATCTGCGCGAATTCGTAGGACCCGTTGCGCAACTTGCTCTCGCGACTCATGCGGAACTGCCGATTGAGCAGAACACCGTGATCGTTGGTGGTGGTGGAAATTCTCCAGCGCCAGTCCTTGGAGGCGTAGCGCGAGCTTGCCGGCAGCTCGGTGAAGCGGCGATTCACCTGGTAGTGCGCGTAGTTCGAGTTGTTGCGCGCCAGATAGCCGGCATCGTTGATCTGCATCTCGTCGCCGAAGTGCATGGCCATGTATTGCTGACGCCAGCCGTGGTTCATCTCGTAGTCGGCCCACACCGTGGCGCCCGAATCGCGCGTGGTTGCTCCGGCCTGATCGATGCTGGTTCCGATCAAACGCGTGCGCACGTTCCAGCGCGCGGTGGGCCGCCAGTTGTGATCGATGCCGAGAACGGTGGCTTCGCGATCGAGGTACGGGCGCTTGACGTCGGTGATCATCCAACCCAGGTTCTGCGTGCTGAAATCGCGCGCGCCGCGCAGCGCGGCGAAAGTCCTGCCGGCGTCACCGGCCTCGTCCGCGGCGAAAAGACCGTACTTGACGTTGCCGAAGCTGCCATTGAGCTTGAGCGCCGCGGTGATGTCGCCCGACCCATCGCCGTCGTCGGCCGGGCCGCCAACACGGCGCGTGTACAGCAGCTGACTGAAGTCGGACGGCGTCGTGAATTCGAATATGCCCTGGTTCTCGGTGAAGAACGGGCGCTTGTCGCTGATGAAGGTTTCGGTGGCGTCGAAGTTCACCACCAGATCGTCGCTCTCCACCTGGCCGAAGTCCGGGTTCACGGTGGCGGTGAGCTGCAGTTGTCCGTTCGGCTTCCAGAACACATCGACGCCCGCGTCCGCGTCACTGCCCTTGCTGACGTTGTCGTAGATGCCCGAGGCATACGGCGTCACCGCGAGCAGCGACTGGCTGTGATTCGCCACCTCGATCTCGGCGAAGTCGGAGAGAAAACGCGGCCGTTCGAGGCTCGCGAGTGGCCACGCATCGCGCTCACCGGTACTGCCGATCACCCGGGTCAGGAAGATGCGCAGCGTGCGCTTTTCGCCCTTGGCGTCGCGCATCGAGGCGATGTACCAGGGGATCAGGATTTCGGCGGTCCAGCCGGTTTCGTCGGAAGCCACGGCGTGTCGCCAGTTGCCATCCCAGTCGGAATTGAAATCCGATTCATTGCTGATGACGGCGTCGTAGATATCGTCGGTGGAGCTCAGCGTGAAGCAGTAGCCGGTGCGATGGTCGTTGTCGAAATCGACCATGACGGCGATGCGGTCGACCTGGTCATCGAAGTCCCGGCGTACGCGCTGCAGTGTTCGCGTCACTTCGGGTGGCTGCGCATTGCGGAACGCCACCGCGAGGCCCTCGGGGGTGGCGAGAATCCACGCTTCGGTGGGAAGCGTCGCCGGCTCGCCGTTCAAAGGTTCGGTCTTGCGAAAGTCGGTGACGTGCTCGGCCCCCTGCCATTCGTCGGGGTCGATCTTCCCGTTAATCTCAACCGCCGCCGCCGGCACCGCCGCCAATCCCATGGCGATCAACAAGACCAGTCGATTCCCTCTCACTCGCAGCGCTCCCGGGCTCCCTCAGGTGTTACTGAGATGGATGATTCGGGTCAGAGGTTGCAACGGGTGGGCGGCTGGATGCAACGGGTTGGCGCTCGGATGTGTGCCCGGAGCAGATGTGCGGACATTCCTGTGGAGGCGCGTCCCCTTTTGCTAGGAAATGGGGAGTGTCCCCATTTCCGTCAGGTCTTGAGGTTGATGAGCGAGAGGAACTCCCGTCGCAGCGCTCCATCCTTGAGGAACACACCGCGCATCACGCTGTTGGTCATCTTCGACGCGTTGTCCTTGACACCGCGCCAGTGCATGCAGAAGTGATCGGCTTCCATGACCACCGCGAGGCCGTCGGGATTGACGCGCTCGACCAGGATGTCGGCCAGTTGCAGCACGGCCTCTTCCTGGATCTGCGGTCGCGTCATGATCCATTCGACGAGCCGCGAATACTTGGACAGGCCGATGAGGTTCGACTGCTCGTTCGGCATCACACCGATCCACAGTCGTCCCATGATGGGACACAGATGATGGCTGCAGGCACTGCGCACCGTGACCGGGCCCATGATCATGAGCTCGTTCAGATGCGAGGCGTTTGGAAATTCGGTAATCCGCGGGATCGGCACGAATCGGCCACGGAACACTTCGGTCACGTACATCTTGGCGACGCGCCGTGCGGTCTCACGCGTGTTGTGGTCGTTCTCGACGTCGATGACCAGGCTCTCGAGCACGCCCGACATCTTCGCGGCAACTTCCTTCGTGAGCTCATCGAGTTCACCAGGCTCGATGAACGCGGAAATGTTGTCATTGGCGTGAAAGCGCTGTTGCTTCGCCTTGAGGCGTTCGCGGATGCGTTGCGAGGCGGAATTTGGCTCTGTCATGCTCATTCACCGATGTCCGACGTGCACACAGCATACACGCGCAATTGTTTGTGGCCGGTCAATGCCGCGGCGACGGTCAAAGTTCCCGCCCGCCTCTCTCAATGTTTCCTGCGCCTGCTCTCGAATTCTTTCTGGGCCGCGCGGGTGAGTGCCCGGATCTGGTCGACTTCCGCCTGCCGATAGGGCTTGCCGTCGGCGTGCAAGACATCGTGGTGCCACACCAAAGGCTGGTTTTGCGTGTAAGGCTTCTGCCAGGAGTCCCACGGAAAGTTCGTCTGCGTTTTCCCGAGCACGAATCCCCAGTTGATCATGCCCACTTTGTACCGGATGGCGATGGGCAAAGAGGTGTCGAACGTGGACCCCGCGCCGCGCGCCAGGTACTCGGTCACCATGATGGGCCGGCCATAGGGCTGCAGCTGCCTGATCCGGCGCTCGAGGATCTCGGGCCAGTCATACACGTGGAACGTGATGATGTCGGATTGTCCGAGCTGCACCTTCTCGACGTCGTTCACCTGCGCACTGGGTGACCAGTCGTCGTTGTGCCAGACACCCGAAGTCAGCGGCTGGTCAGGATCTGCCGCACGCGCCCAGGCAAACACCTGCGGCAGCAATATGATCACGTGGCCCAACTCCTCGCCCGCCTTTCCATTGTCGGGCTCATTCCACAAGTCCCATCCGAGAATCCGGTCATCCTTCGCGAACGCGCCAATGACACCCTGCACGTACAGCTTGAGTTTCGGGTAGTTAGCGCGGTCGGCGAGCGCCTGGCGTCCGGGGCTCTGCACCCAACCGGAATTGTGAACGCCGGGGATCGGCGGGTGCTGGGGCCCGAGCAACGGGTTCGGATCCCAGCACGAATCGAAGAACACCAGCAGCGGCTTGATCCGGTGTTTGGCGGCGATCGTCAGGAATTCCCCGATGCGCTTGGTGAATCCCGCGGCGTCCTGTTCCCACAGCTTGTCGTGCAGGAACACGCGCATGGTGTTCATGCCGAGGGACTCGGCCCAGCCAAGTTCCTTGTCTATCTGTGCGGGGTTGAAAGTGTCCGCCTGCCACATCTCCAGCGGGTTGATGGCGTCGGCGGGAATGTAATTGCTGCCGACGAGCCACCGCTGCTGCGCGTACCAGGCATTGGCCTTGTTGACCGTCCACTGCGTTGTGTCCGCCACGGCGTGGCTGGCGAACGCCAGCGCGGCGGTTGCGATGAGAAGCCTGCTGAATCTCGACACGACTGCCCCCGGGTTCCTGCCGCTCGCTGGAGCCTACCCGCTTCGACCGCGCCGTTCGAGTTGCCCACGTGCACGAAGGCTCAAAGCAAGGGTACTTCGAGTCGCACGCGAATCTGCTGGCTCAGGTCTTTTTCCGCACGATGGTCTTCCCGCGCGCCAGCATCGCCACCAGCGCGGCGATTTTCCTGGCACGCCCCGCCGCGGTCTTCAGGTTGTTGGTGCGAAACGCGAGCGCAAACAGGTCCATGCGCTTCAGCGTCTTGAACCTCTTGCGCGCTTGCGGGTTGGCCTCGATTGCCTGGCGTAGATCGGCGGGAATGCTGGCCTGAGTAGTGCTGCGGATGGGCGCATAGGCGGCGTGCCAGCGACCCTCGGCCTTGGCGGTGTCTATCTGCCGCTGGCCGTGCGGCGTCATGCGCCGCGCCTTGCTCAACCGCGCGACGTTATCGCGGTTGATCTGGCTCCAGATGCTTTTCGCGCGGCGCGGTGTGAATCGTTGCAGGAACGATCGATCGTCGAAGGCCTTGCGAATTCCGTCGATCCATCCGAAGCACAGCGCAACGTCCAGCGCCTCCGCGTGGGTGACGGAGCGCAGGCCAGAATCCCTCTTGTGAATCTTGAGCCACAGCTCCGGCGTTTTTGTGTGATGCATGCGCATCCAGGTCTCGAACGCCTTCGCGGTCGCGAAACTCCTGATCCTCTTCGCGTCGGGAATGACCGCTGCCATGCCAGCCAATATAAACGGACGCCGAAAATGGGGACAGTCCCCATTTCCTAGCAAAAGGGGTCAGAGTGCTATCGCTGCGTACGCCCGCCACGCCCGCGCGCCAGCGCGCTGGTGCGAAATTCACGGCTCACCAGGCGCAACAGCGACGCCAGAACGCGCTCGCCAAACCAACGCGGAAAATTGAGCGCGGTCTCGACTTCGAAGCTGCGATGCTCATCGTGCAGACACCATTCAACGAAGTGTTCGCAGTTGTTGGTCAGCAGACGATAACGCTTTTCACCGAGGCGCGAACGCGCACGATTGACAACCTTCTCGGCGTCGAAGCACGCTTCGGCATGCCGCACGACAAATATCGCCCGGCCCTGGGCGAAACTCTCGAGCGTCACTTCTTCCACGGGCTTGCGGATGATGTCGTATTTCAACGCACCGTATTGCACCACCCGACCGTCGCCCACGTAGATTCCGTGATGGGTGTAGCCGAGCCACGGCGTGATCAGGTGCGCACCTGGCGGCGGCGTCTCACTCGAGGCCAAAGCGTGAACGAGTCTTCGCGGACCGCAATACTTCGCGTAGTTCATTTGACGCCAGTACAAATGAACTACGCGCCTGACAACATCGGCGGCAGCTAGTTCGAATGCAGAAACCCGGAAGATCGCGACCTCGGCGCCTACCTACAACGACAAGCGACTCCCATGCAGACGTGGGACTTCAGGACATGAATGCGGGCACCGGGCGCCCGGCCGCCTTGAGCCAGGTTGCCATCGCCGCAACCACCGTGCGGACCGGAGCGCGCTCCGTCATGCGATTGCGCCACGCGAGCAAGCGCGGCGTCGCGGCGCCGAGCGGTGCACCCTGCCGCTCGCCAAACAAGGCCGCCATGTAAAAGGCGATGTCCGCGTACGAATAGCTGCCCGCGAGCCAATCGCCCGATGCGAGCCGCAGCTCCATGTCGGAGTAGAAGCGATTCGCGGCATCGATTGCCGACATCGCGGGCTCGGTATTCAGGCTCTGTTGCAGGCTCATGAGCCGGATGATGTGCGGGAAAAACACTTCGTCCGACTGATGCTCGAGCCCACGCGCACGGGCTCGCGCCGGTGGTTCCACGGGCCACAACGCGGGATCCGGTTTCAGGTCTTCCAGGTATTCGAAGATCTGCGTGGAATCGAAAATCTCCAGGTCCCCGTGCACGAGCACGGGGACCTGGCGTTTCGGATTGATGCGCAGCACCTCGGGGTGCTTGGGCTGGTAGCCCTCCTTCGAATCGTAGGGAACCATCACGAGGTCGAAATCGATTTCTTTCTCGAGCGCCGCTATCTGCACCTTGGCGCCGAACATGCTGAGCGGGCCAGAGTAGATCGTCACGCGTGCTGCTGTGCTCATGCCCGCATCTCAACTGGCCTAGCCGAACTGGAACGCACGGCTCACCATCCAGGTGAGCAGCCCTGCGAGCAGAACTCCAACGATGAAGCGGACGGCGGATGCCTGCGTGACCTGAGGCTGATCGCTGTCGTACGCCTTCTTCCCAGTGAGCATGGCGCCGATGAGATTATCCTTCCTGATGAAAACGTAGAACAGCACCGCGGCGATGTGCAATCCGATCAACCACAGCAGCATGTCGAAGAGCCGGTGATGCCACCCGGCCGCCAGCCGGCCGGCGTCGAAGCTCACGAAGGTAGATAGGGGGCCTGATTCGATGCCATCCACGTCCACCGTGAAAAGTCCGAGCACGGCCTGCGTCAACATGCCCGCGAGCAGCGCGATCACACTCAATGAGCCGAGCGGGTTGTGCCCGGGCACCTGCGGCCACGTGCCCCTGAGATAGCTGACGATGGCCCGCGGCCCGCGAACGAACCGGGCAAAGCGCGCGGTGGAGCTGCCAAAGAAGCCCCAATAGATCCTGAAGGTCAGCAGCGCCAGCAGCGTGAAGCCGCAGTACCGGTGCCAGTCCATGCGTCCGGTTTCGGCGGTCCACCAGGCCGCCGCGACCGTCAAGACCATCAGCCAGTGGACGAGCCGGACCGGCACGTCCCAGACTCGCGTGCGAGCCTGGGACGTTGCATTCTCACTGACGATCAATGTTCTTCGGGCGAACGGAAGTTGTCATGGCAGTTCTTGCAGGCACCGCCCAATTCCTTGAACGCGGCTTGCACCGCCGCGACATCTTTGGTCTTTGCCGCCGCTAACAACTTCGGCGCGCGATCGGAAAACATTTTCTGCGCGGCGGTGAAGTCTTCGGGCTTGCTCCAGACTTCTGGTAGCGCGCGCGTCTTGCCGGCTTCCGGGCCGGTACCCTTGGGGAACCATTGCTGCTGATCTATCGACGCGTTGTTGACGACTTCGGCGGCCTTCAACAAAGCGTCGAAATCGGGGGTGCTGGCTTTCGACTGGTCGCGCACTTCCTTGAAGGCGTCACCGAGCTCGTGGTAGTGGTCGTGACGCACCTTCTGCAATTCGACCGGGGTGGCGGCATTCGCCACCGCAAACAGTGAAGCAGCCGCAACCGCGACGCTCGAAGAAAGGAACAATTTGCCGCGCATGACGCTCGTACCTCTATGGATGACGCAGGCGCCTTTATAAACGATCTTTGTTCATGAATGGTGGACCCCTGCAAACCGCGCCCACGCCTTCGACCTTTGGCCTAGAAAACTCCCATGACTGACCTGCTGAAAACCCGCAAAATGCGCGCCTTTCCGCAACCGTGTGAAGGGCGCCCGCCGGTGATCGTTTCGAAGTTTTCATCGCGCGCCGCCGCCGTGCTGGCGGCGGTGGCGATGCTGGTTTTTTCGACATCTTCCAGCCCGTCCGCGGCTGCGAAGGAGTCCGACGTCAAAAATCCCGTGGTCGCCGAATACCGCGCTGTCATATCACCGCTGCTGGAAAAGCACTGCTACGAATGCCACGGCGACGGCTACGACAAAGGCAAAGTGGCATTTGATGCGCTCGAGACGGACGAACAGATCCTGAAGCCCGAACTCTGGCTGCGCGTGCTCAACAATACGCGCGCCGGCCTCATGCCCGCGGAACAGAAACCAAAGTTCTCCGCCGCCGATCAGCAAAAGCTCGAGCGCTGGATCAAATACGGCGTGTTCCGGATCGATCCGAAAAATCCCGATCCGGGCCGCGTCACCGTACGGCGCCTCAACCGCGTGGAATATCGCAATACCATTCGCGACCTGGTCGGCGTCGATTTCAACGCGGAGGTGGAATTTCCGCCCGATGACACCGGCTACGGCTTCGACAACATCGGCGACGCTCTGTCGATCTCCCCCATGCTGGTGGAGAAGTATGTGGCAGCCGCGCAGGTCATCGTCGGCGACGCTGTCCCGACGAACCCTCGGCAGGTGGCGAAATACGGGATCCCCGCCAACGAGTTCAAGGATGCTGACGGCAAACCCGCGAGCGGGAGCATCCAGTTTCCGTACACCGAATCCAAAATCTATACGGCAACGCTCAAGAGTCCAGCCGACGGCTCCTACAAGGTGACGATGGATATCGATGTGCGCGGCGACTTCGTATTCGTGCCAGACCATGGCCGGCTCATCTTCAGGATCGACGGCAAGGAAGTGGTGAACAAGGAGTTCGCGTACTTCTACGAAAAATCTTTCACATTCGAGTCGATGCAGCAGTCGAAGGCCACGGAGCACGTGCTCACTCTCGAGTTTCAATCGCTCGGCGATGGCAAGGCCAGCGGCCAGGACAAGAAAGGCCCGAAGCCCACCAGGCTCATCGTGGATTCGCTGGTCGTCGAAGGCCCACTCGAGAAAGACCAGTGGGTGAAGCCCGCCAATTACGATCGTTTTTTCCCCAGGCCGATACCCGGTGGAAAAGGCGAACGTCTCGCCTACGCGCGGGAGTTGTTAGGCGCCTTCGCTGCCAGGGCGTATCGGCGCCCGCTCACCGACGACACCGCCGACCGTTTGGCCAGGCTCGCCGAAGCCACCTATCGCCAGCCCGGAAAGCGTTTTGAACAAGGTGTCGCGCAAGCCATGGCAGCCGTGCTGTCATCGCCGCATTTCCTGTTCAGACTCGAAGAACCCGCGGCGCATTCGCCCGCCACGCAAATCTCGGACGTCGACGAGTTCTCCCTGGCGTCAAGGCTGTCGTACTTCCTGTGGTCGACGATGCCCGATCAGGAGCTCATGGACTTGGCCACGCGCGGCGAGCTGCGCAAGAATCTCGCGGCCCAAGCGCAACGCATGCTGCATGATCCGCGTAGCGGAGCGTTTTCGCGCAACTTCACCGGGCAATGGCTCGAGGGCCGCGATCTCGAAGGCATTTCCGCCAATGCGCGCGCAATCCTGATCCGCGACGCGGGCGAAGAGGAAACTCTGCGCTTGTTGAGGCAGGCGTTTCGCAAGCAGGACGAAGCTTCCGCGAAACGGCTGGCGGCAGCACTCGATGCCGTCGTCGATCCCAAGATCGAACTCAATGGCGACATGCGCAAGGCAATGCAGCGTGAAACCGAGATGTATTTCTCGTACGTCGTCAATGAAGACCGGCCGGTGACGGAACTCATCGACAGCAACTACACCTTCCTCAACGAACAGCTGGCCAGGCACTACGGCATTCCCGACGTGATCGGACCCGATCTACGCAAGGTGACGCTGCCCGCCGGCAGCAATCGCGGTGGCGTACTCACGCAGGGAACGGCACTGATCGTCACCTCCAATCCCGATCGCACCTCACCCGTGAAGCGCGGCTTGTTTGTCCTTGCGAATTTCCTCGGAACGCCGCCGCCGCCACCGCCCGCCAACGTGCCGGCGCTCGAAGCCAGTGAAGCCGCGGTTGCCGGACACGAGCCCACGCTGCGCGAATCACTGCAGAAGCATCGCGAAAACCCCGCCTGCGCCTCCTGCCACAACCGCATGGATCCCATTGGCCTCGCGTTCGAGAATTTCAACGCGCTGGGCATGTGGCGCGAAACCGAACGCAAGCAGCCCATCCTGGCGCCCGGCAAGCTCATCACCGGCGAAACTTTCGACGGCATCCGGGAGCTCAAGCACATTCTGGCCACTCGCCACCGCGAGGATTTTTACCGTACTCTGTCAACCAAGGTGCTGACATACGCCGTGGGCCGCGGGCCGGAGAATTACGACGTGGAAACCATCGACCGGATCGTCGAGCAGCTGGACAAGTACGACGGGAAGTTCTCGGCGTTACTCATGGGCGTCATCGAATCCGCGCCGTTCCAGAAGATGCGAACTCAGGCCACTGTCACGGCGGCCAACTAACATGAAAGACCTCAAGACGCCTGGCGAGCTTGCCGCCGAACGCCACGCGAGCTTCAGTCGGCGCAATTTTTTCCGTGGCGCCGGCGCGTGTATCGCGCTGCCGGCCTTCGAGTCGGTGTTTTCTTCCGCCGCGTACGCGCGAACCAGCAAAGCCGTGCCCACACGCATGGCGTATCTCTACGTGCCGAACGGCACGATACCGTCCGCCTGGTGGCCCACCGGCGAGGCCGGAACAGACTTCAGTCTGTCGCCCACTCTGGAGCCGCTCGCCAAGGTGCGCGGTCAGTTGCAGATCATCGCGGGTCTCGCGGATAAAAGCGCGGAAGCTGGCGCCGATGGTGCTGGCGATCACGCGCGAGCGGGTGGCACATTCCTAACCGGTGTGCGCGTGAAGAAAACCGCGGGCTCGGATATTCACGCCGGCGTCTCCATCGACCAGGTGGTCGCCAACCAGATCGCGCACCTCACCCGCTTCTCTTCACTCGAACTCAGCTGCGATGCCGTGCGCAAGGCGGGAGACTGCGACTCGGGCTACGCTTGCGCCTATGTGTACAACCTTGCCTGGCGGTCGGCCAACCAGCCGCTGTCGCCGGAACACAATCCACGCTTCGTCTTCGAAAGACTGTTTGGCGCAGGCCCGGCAGGCGAACGCGTCGGCAATCTCAAACGCCGCCAGCTGGAACAGCACTCCATCCTCGACTACGTGATGCAGGATTCGCAGAAGCTGGATGCGCGCCTCGGTGGCCGCGACCGGCAGAAGTTAGATCAGTACCTCACGAGTATCCGCGAGATCGAACAGCGCATCGAAAACGCCGAACGCCTCAAGATCAGGAATCCGAGCGTGGAAGCGCCCGCGGGCGTTCCGCACAGTTATCAGGAGCACATCGCGCTGATGTTCGACATGTTGCTGCTGGCTTTCCAGACGGATTCGACGCGCGTCGCCACCATGATCATCGCGCGTGAAGGCAGCAACCGCAGCTTCGAGGAAATCGGCATCGCCGAGGGACATCACAACCTCACGCACCACAAGAACGAAGCCGGGATCATCGCCAAGGTGAAGCAGATCGATCGCTGGTATGTCGAGCGACTCGCGACCTTTCTCGAGAAGATGGACAGCACGAAAGACGTGGATGGAGAGTCATTGCTGCACCACTCCATGATTCTCTACGGCTCCGGCAACGCGGATGGTAATCGCCACACGCATGACAACCTGCCGGTGGTGCTCGCCGGTTCGGGCGGCGGCGCGCTGAAGCCCGGCCGCTACGTGAAGACCGAGTCCGCGCCGATAACCAATCTCTTCCTGAGCATGGCCGACGCCATGGGTGTCTCGCAGCGCATTGAAAGCCACGGCGACTCCACCGGGCGGTTTGCGTAGGCGACTGAAAGCCACGGGTTCAAAGGTGCCCCAAGTCAATGACGGCCTGGCTGACTCGTACGACTGGAACGGGAGCCGCGGCCCCTATTTGCGCCGGGCGCCGAATCCGGGCAGGTGCGCCGACATCGGCAACTCGGCCGGCACGCGCTTGGCTTCCTTCTCGGCGAGTTCGAATTCCACGTAGACCGACAGGGCTGACACCTTCTCGATGAGCTGCACGGTCAATTCGATTCTCTGACGCACGGTGCGTCCGGTGAAATCCTGCGTCATCAGTTCGATGGCACCGGCGATGGCATCGATTTCCGGGAAGCCAAAAGCCTCGGCGCCGCTCGAAATGCGATGCGCCATCCGCTCGATGTGGGCGATGGCTGCAAGTTCTATGGGCATGGGCTCGTCCGGGAGGCAGGCCCGCAACTGCGCCACTTCCGCCTGCGTACGGGTGAGAAATCGCAGCGCCAGCGCATGCTGCGACATCTGCGTCGTACTCGTATCACCGGCATGGGACACAGCAACTCTCCCTGGTGCCAGCGGCAATAATGCATGGCCCAAGGGTGACTATCGGCCACCATGGCATCCGCTCGCGCCCTGATGACCAAAACTGTCGGCTGCGTCTCATTGTCTCGGGTTCATCCTCGACAAGGCATCGGCCCAGCCGCCGGATAGACTCTATCTAGTGTGGCCGTCTGCCTGCGATGCCGGCATCGCTAGTTAGAGACCGCCGGGCACGGCGGCGCGGACCTAACAACCAGCGCCAGGTTGCGGCCGGCGGACGGCCCATGGCGCGCGACCCGAAAATTGCAGCGTTTGAAAGATCTACATTCGCGGCTGTCCGCGCGGACATTTGCGTGGCAAATGCGCCACGAACCTTGGAACTCGCGAAAAGGTCGCTATTATCGCGGCCACGAATTCACTGGCCTGGCATGAGTGACCACGACGCCCGACGAGAAAGACTTCCAGAGCGACATTGCCGCTGTTCAAAAAATCCCCTCCGTTCCGACCATCCTCGACGTCGTTTGCCGGATCACGGGCATGGGTTTCGCGGCCGTGGCGCGCGTCACGGAGCAGCGCTGGATCGCCTGCAGCGTCAAGGACGAGATTTCCTTCGGGCTGAAATCCGGCGACGAGCTCGACATCCAAACCACCATCTGCAATGAGATTCGCCAGCACCGCGAGCCTGTCGTCATCGACGAAGTCGCACGCGACGCCCGCTTCGTCGGCCATGCGACGCCGGCGCGGTACGGCTTTCAGAGCTACATCTCCATGCCCATCTTGTTGCCGGATGGCGAATTCTTCGGCACCTTGTGCGCCATCGATCCGCGCCCGGCACGAATCAACACCCCCGAGATCATTGGCACTTTCCGGCTCTTCGCCGAACTCATTGCCTTTCACCTCGACGTGAACCGGCGCCTGGCGACGAGCGAGGCCGCGCTGCTCAACGAGCGCGAGACCGCCCGTCTGCGCGAACAGTTCATCGCGGTGCTGGGGCACGACCTGCGCAACCCGCTGGGAAGCATCTCGAGCGCCACCCAGGTGCTGTCGAGATTCCCGCTGCCCGAATCCGCGCAGAAGATGGTCGGCGTCATGCAGAAAAGCGTGCGGCGCATGGCCGGGCTCATCGATGACGTGCTCGATTTCGCTCGCGGCCGCATGGGCGGCGGCTTGTCACTCCTGCTGAGCGCCGACGAACCGCTGGGACCCGCGCTCGACCAGGTCATCTCGGAACTGCGCGTCAGTTTTCCCGACCGGGTGATCGAAACCGAATTCTCCCCCAAGGAATGCGTGAAGTGCGATCGCGCGCGCATGTCGCAACTGTTGTCGAACCTCGTGGCGAACGCCCTCACCTACAGCGCGCCGGGAAGCACGGTGCGCGCGGCGACACGGATCGCCGACGGTGTCTTCGAACTGACAGTGTCGAACCAGGGCGAGCCGATTCCACCGGCGGCCATGGCGCGGCTGTTTTCGCCGTACGAGCGCGGCGCAGTGCGGCCAAGCCAGCAAGGGCTCGGCCTCGGTCTCTACATCGCCTCGGAAATCGCCCGAGCACATGACGGCACGTTGACAGTGACCTCGACTCCCGAAGAAACGCGCTTCACGCTCAAGATTCCGACCTAGCCGCGACGCGAAGCGCTTAAGATCGCCGGATGTACACCGAAACGTTCTCGCAGATGAAAAAGCAGCTGGGCCAACTCGACAAGTGGCTCGGCACCGCCGCCGAACACGCCAAGGCAAAGGCGTTCGATCCCAACGTCTTCCCGACCCTGCGCCTGGCTCCCGACCAGTTTCCGCTGACGCGCCAGGTCCAGATCTGTTGCGACTCGGTCAAGCTCGCGGCCTCGTTTCTCAGCGGCAAACCCGCCGAGCCGCAGCCCGACGATGAACAAACCCTCGAACAGCTGCAGGCGCGCGTCCGTTCCATCATCAAGTACCTCGACGGGTTTTCAGCGCAGGATTTCGCCGGCGCCGCCGAACGCGTCGTGAGCCAGCCACGCTGGAAAGGCGAATGGATGACCGGTGCGGACTACTTCATGCAGCACGCGCTGCCCAATTTCTTTTTTCACCTCACTACCGCCTACGCCATCCTGCGCCACAACGGCGTGAACATCGGCAAGCGCGATTTCCTCGGCGCGCAGACCAAGAGGCCGCCGGCCGCTTAGGCTTCGCGGGCGGGGTAATCGCGGAAATCCGCGGGCAATCCTGCGCGTCAGTGCAGCAGCTCGCGAATCGCGGCGCGCAGCTCCAGCAGCTTCGGCGGCTTGCTGAGCACGCGGTCGACGCAAGACGGTGTTTCCTTTTCGGCGATCATCCGCGAGCCCCAGCCCGTCAGCATGATGACCGGAGTGGCTGAAGACTGGCTCTTGACGCTTTCAGCAACGCGACGGCCGTCCACCGTGGGCATGCCCAGATCCGTCACTACCAGGTCGAACGCGTGATTGCTGGCCACCGCGGCGGCAAATGCGTCGAGCCCGGCCTGCCCGCCGCTGGCGGCCACGGTCATGTGCCCGTCGCCCGCGAAAGCGTCTTCGAGCGCCTTGATGATGATGGGGTCGTCGTCGATGAGCAGCACCCGCAGACGTCGCATCGGCGTATGGGCGTCGGTCGCGCGCGGTGTCGCCATCAACGGCTGCGTATAGGCCGGGAACGTGATGCGCATGGTCGTGCCCTTGCCGACGTCACTCTCGATGTCGAACTCCGCGCTATGCCGCTGAATCATGCCGTACACCATGGCGAGCCCGAGACCCGTACCGCGTTCGCCCTTCGTGGTGAAGAACGGTTCGAGACAGCGCTTGCGCGTCTCCTCGTTCATGCCAATGCCGGTATCGGCAACTTCGACTCTGACCAGTTGCGTCTCGCCCGACGCGGGGCGCGCGAAGGTGCGCACCGCGAGCGTTCCACCATCGGGCATGGCATCGACGGCATTGAAGATGAGATTGGTGAGCGCGTCGCGGATCTCTCCTTCCGCGCCCATGATGCCGGGCAGCTTGGCGGCCAGATCCAGGTGAAGCTCGATCGAGCAGCCGCGCTGCTGCGGTAGATCGAACCACTTCGCACGCGTGAGGTCGACAACCTGCTTCGCGACGTCATTCAGATCGACCAGCGCCAGCGTCATCTCCGGTTCGCGCTGGCGATAGAACTCACGCATGCGCGCCACGGTTTCCGCGACGCCGTCAATAGCGCGCTGGATCACGGTCAACGCCGCACGCCCCTTGTCGGTGAGATTGGGCTCGCGCTCCAGCAACGCATCGGTGTACAGCGAAATCGGCGAGATGGCGTTGTTGATGTCGTGCGCGATGCCACTCGCCATCTGTCCGAGCGCGCGCAACCTTTCCTGCTGCATGACGGCGTGCTGCGATTGCCGCAGGTCGTCGTATGCCTGCCGGAGCGCGCTGTGCAACCGCGCCTGGTGTGACGCCAGCGCCACGTGACCCGACAGCTGCATGAGGAATTCGCAGTCGCCGCTGGTGAACGCGTCGGCGGCGCGACGCGCCGCGACGAACACACCGAACACGCTGGCCTCGACCGCGAGCGGAGCGATGACCAGCGAGCGCAGGTCCGACAGCGCAAAGCGCTGCGGGAAGGGAAATGGAAGTGCGCGCGTATCCGGCTCGTAAACCATGCGACCACGAATGCAACTCGACAGGCCGTTCTCGTCGATAGGAACCGTGCTGGCATTGGTGAGGCCGAGAATTCCGGCCAATTCGCGGCTGCCAGCACCCACCGAACTCACGGTGAGCGTGGCGGTGGCGGAGTCGTACAGGCACACGCAACCGAAATCGACCGGCAGGTTTTCTTCGACGCTGCACAACACCACCTGGAAAATGCTCGGCAGGTCCTGCCGATCGCCAATGGCGCCGGTGATGTGCTGCAGCAGCGACATGCGCTGCATCTGCGCGCGCGAGCTTATCTCCGACTGCTGGATCTGCGTCAGCATTTGATTGAACGCATCGTTGAGAACCGTGATTTCCTGCGCGCCGGATGACTGCGCGCGCACGCTGTAGTCGTGCGCGTCGGAAACCACCCGCGCGGTTTTCGCCAGCTCGAGAATCGGCCCGGAGATTTCCGACTGCTGACGCTTGGCGACGAAATAGGCGAGCAACACCGCCAACGCAAAGACCAGTGCCGTGATGAGCGCGTAACCGCGGAACCGCACGTCGATGGCCTTGAGGTCGGACTTCACGAAAAGCGTGTCCAGCCTCTGGTCGTCCAGGCGTACCGGTTCGAACCCGACCACGTGCCGGTCCTCGAAGCGGTAACCGTCGGCCTGCAAGGTGGCCGGCAGATCCTTGGGCTTCGCGTCCCCGGGATACGACGCCAAAAGCGCTCCGGATTTGTCGTAGAGCGCCGCCGCCTCGATCTGCGCATCGGACTTGAACGCACCCAGCACCGCGCGTGCATCGTCGGGGTTGTCGAAGGCCAACGCCGCCGTGCTGTTTTGCGCGATGGCCTTACTCAGCATGTCGAGCTGCCGCGCCACGGATTGTTTGAAGGTGACGACTTCGTAGCTCACGAACATCGCGCAGGTGAACAGGATCACGATGCCGCTGGTGAGCAGCACCATGCGCATGAGCTTGCGGCGAATTGGAGTGGTAGGCACGGTCACCCGCCCCCGCCCGTGTTCTGCGTGACGATCTCGGCCACGCGCAACAGGCTCGAGCTGATGGTGAGATCGGCGGCGCGCGCCGATTCCACGTTGATTCGCAGGCGCACGTGGCCGTTTTCGGTGACCAGGCGGATCATCACGCCGCGTTGCGCGGCGCCGGGGACATCGCTCACCGTGAGCGTGCTGCGATGATCGAGCGCCGCCAACACTTCACCGATCCGCCTGCCCTCGGACTGATGAATGAACAGGATCTGGCAATCGGCCGCGTCAGCCGCGTTCTGCACGCGTCTCACGATCAGAGGACGGCCGTTCACGGTCTCGCCCTCGACGACTTCCTCGAGATCACCGCCAAAGGGATCGTGGCCGAATACGCCAACGACAAACGGCGCGGAAGCGGTCGGGAAAGCCCTCGACGGCCACTCCACGAAGCGCGAGAAATTGAGCAGGAACACCGCCTTCACCTGGTATTCGCGGGCGGCGGCCGCGGCCATCGCCGGCGCGAACAGCCCAGGCACCAGCATCAGTACGGCCAAAAACAGCGGCCGCATGACTCTCAAAACTGCCATCGCATTTGTTCGAACAATTTATTCTTCATGTTCGCTACGCGAGAACTCGTTGCCGCATTCCAACTTTTAGCGCCCGCGCCCGGGTCGGCCGCCAATGTGGCCGACGATGCAAGCCAAGCATCGGTCCGCAGCGCCAGCTCGTGTTTCATGACCCCGCTCCCGCCCGGTCGAGAATTCTGACCTTCGTTACTAGTCCGCGAAATTGCGGTGAAGCGGCTCGCATTCTTGCACGACACTTGCGACGCCGTGGATCCGACGATAGGTATTGTCCGTAGACGGCAGGCCCCCAAAAGCCTCAGGGCAACTCGCAGAACCTTGCCATGGGCGATCTAGTTAGTACTGGGTCAGAAGACGCCGCAGCACGCCCTGATACCGCGCGGAAAATTCGTCACGCGCGTGATGTCTGCCTTGCGAAACCAGCTTGCGGCCGGCGCGCCAGACGCCATCGATGCAATCCTTGCCGCCGGAGAAAATGAAGCTGTCGAGCAGTGCATCGCGCTCGCGCCATGCGAGCGCGGGAGCCTCGGGCGACAGCGAGATGAAATCCGCGGACTCGCCCGCCGCGATGCCGGCCCCGCCTTGAGCACGAATGCCGAGCGCGCGCGCCCCGCCGGCCACCGCGCCATCGAACAGCATGCGACCCGTGGAGCGCGCGTCGCCGGTTCCGACGACATTGCGCGCGCGGTCGCGCAGTCGCTGGCTGTATTCCAGTTGCCGCAGTTCGTCGCGCACCGCGATCGACACGTTCGAGTCGGTGCCGATGCCAAACACGCCGCCGCCGGCCAGGTATTTCGTGGCCGGGAAAATTCCGTCGCCGAGATTCGCTTCGGTGATGGGGCACAGCCCCGCGACCGCGCCACTCGCCCCGAGCCGCGTGGCTTCGCCGTCATCCAGGTGGGTCGAATGCACCAGGCACCAGTGACTGTTCACGGCGGCGTGATCGAGCAGCCACTGCACTGGTCGCGCGCCCGACCAGGCCAGGCACTGCTCCACTTCGCCGGTTTGCTCGGCGGCGTGGATATGCACGGGACCCGAGCCTGCCAGTACCAGGACTTGCGCCAGCTCCCCTGGCGTGACGGCGCGCAACGAATGCGGCGCCACGCCGACGATGGCGTCCGGAATCCGCGCCGCCTGCACGCGCGCCGCGTCTAACAAACGCGCGAAACCGTCGACGGTGGTCACGAAGCGGCGCTGACCTTCGTGGGGCACGGCGCCGCCGAATCCGCCGTGCGCGTAGAACACCGGCAGCAGCGTGAGACCGATGCCGGTGCTGTGCGCCGCGGCGACGACGCGAACCGCGGTCTCAGCCGGATCCTGGTACGGCTTGCCGTCCGGATCGTGATGCACGTAGTGGAACTCGCCCACGCGCGTAAAACCGCTCTCGAGCATTTCGATGTACGCCTGCGCCGTGATGGCTTCCAGGTCTTCGGGTGTCATGCGCGCCACGAAGCGATACATGAGCGTGCGCCAACTCCAGAAGTTGTCCGCCGCGGGTCCGCGATATTCCGTGAGCCCGGCCATGCCGCGTTGAAATCCGTGGCTGTGCACGTTGCCCACACCCGGCAGCGCCACCGCGACGTGTTCATCGCCAGCCGCTGCCGGCGCGTTGGACTCGACGGCGGCGAACCGCCCCGCGGCGACTTCCACGCGCACGTTTTTCGCCCAGCCTTGCGGTAACAGCGCGGATGCGAAGTGGAACGCCACTCTATTTTTTTCGCTTGAAATGACTGGCGCGGTCGACGACGAAGTCCCCATTGAGCCCGGCAAGCGGCACGCGGACGCGGCCCCGTCGATTGATCGCGGCTGGCAAAGGCGCGCTGGCCGCCAGTGTCGCGAACAACATCAACGTGACCAGGGCTTTCATCGCCGCAGTATATGCGGAGGTGCAAGCCCTCTGGCGGCCCGAACGACTCATCTATATGGTTCCGCCATGCACTGCGACCGCATCTGGCGAAACGCGAACCTCGCGACGCTTGCGCCAGACCGCGAAGGACTGGGCCTGGTCGACGGCGGTCTGGTTGCCGCGCGCGACGGCCTCATTGTCTATGCGGGTCCTGAGCGCGAGGCGCCGGCCGTCGACGCAGCCGATACCATCGATTGTCACGGCCAGCTCATCACGCCCGGCCTCATCGACTGCCACACCCACCTCGTGTACGCCGGCAATCGCGCCCAGGAATTCGAGCAGCGTCTGAACGGCGTCTCCTACGAGCAGATAGCCCGAAATGGCGGTGGAATTCTCGCGACTGTGAACGCCACGCGAGCCGCGTCCGAAGCGCAACTCGTGGCCGAGTCCCTGCCGCGCCTCGACGCCCTGATGGCCGAAGGCGTCACCACCGTGGAGATCAAGTCGGGTTACGGCCTGTCGCTCGAGCATGAGCGCAAACAACTGCGCGCGGCGCGCGCCTTGGAACACGAACGACGCGTGAGTGTCCGCACAACCTTTCTCGGCGCGCACGCTGTGCCGCCGGAATTTGCGGGCCGCGCGGATGACTACATCACGGAAATTTGCGGCGTCACCCTGCCTGCGCTGGTACGCGAGGGTCTGGTGGACGCCGTCGATGCCTTCTGCGAACACATCGGCTTTTCGCGCGAGCAAACCAAACGCGTGTTCAACGCGGCCACCATCCAGGGGTTGCGCGTGAAGCTCCATGCCGAGCAGCTGTCCGACATGCAGGGCGCCGCCCTCGCCGCTGCGTTTCGCGCAATGTCGGCGGATCATCTCGAGCATGTCGATGAAGGCGGCGTTGCCGCGATGGCCGAGGCCGGTACCGCGGCGGTACTGTTGCCCGGCGCCTTCTATTTCCTCAGAGAAACGAAAATGCCGCCCATCGATCTGCTGCGCAAACATCGCATCCCGATCGCACTGGCCACGGACTGCAATCCCGGCACCTCGCCGCTCACCTCACTATTGCTGGTCATGAACATGGCGGCCACGCTGTTTCGCATGACGGTTGACGAATGCTTCATCGGCGTTACGCGGGCCGCGGCGCAGGCGCTCGGACTTCAGGCGAACATCGGCACGCTCGAGGCCGGCAAGCAATGCGACCTCGCCATCTGGAAGGTCGCGCGGCCGGCGGAACTGGTGAATGCAATCGGCCGCAGCCCGCTGACCGCGCGCGTCTGGAAAGGCGCATGAGCGCTCCTGCGCAACACGACTGGTTGGCGCTGCATCACGGCGATTCGCCGCTGGTGGTGAGCTTTCCGCACACCGGCACTGAAATTCCCGCCGATATCGAAGCCAACCTGGTTTCGCCGTGGCTGGCGCGCAAGGACGCGGACTACTGGGTGGACGTGCTCTACGACTTCGCTCACGAGATGGGCGCCACCACGTTGCGTAGCTCGATGTCGCGCACGGTGATCGACGTCAACCGCGATCCCTCGGGCACCACGATGTATCCCGGCCAGGCCACCACCTCCTTGTGCCCCATCGACACCTTTGATGGCGAGCGCCTTTACAAGACCGGCCTCGAACCGGATGCGGCGCAGATCGAATGGCGGCGCAAGAAATATTTCGATCCGTATCACGTCACCTTGGCAATCGAGCTGGAACGGTTGCGCGCGCGACACGGCCGCGTGGTGCTCTTCGACGCGCACTCCATTCGCTCGCGCGTGCCGCGACTCTTCGAAGGTGAATTGCCGCAGTTCAACATCGGTACCAACAACGGCGCCACCTGTGCCCCGGCGCTGACGGCTGCCGTCGAGAAGATCTGCGCCGCATCTTCTTTCACCAGTGTTGCCAATGGCCGCTTCCGCGGCGGCTGGATCACTCGTCACTACGGCAAGCCGGACACGGGCGTTCATGCCATACAAATGGAGCTTGCCATGCGTGGCTATTTGCACGAGCCCGAGGACGCTCTCGATGAGCACAACTGGCCCGCCTCGCTCGAGGATGCGCACGCCGCAACTCTGCGCGTGGCGCTGCGCGACATTCTCGACGCCTGCATGAAATTTGCGACTGGAAAACCCAAATGAACCGCCCCGACCCTCGCGTATCTCCCGGGCGCGTGGTCCGCGCCGCCACCGGCACGAAGCTGACCGCGCGCAGCTGGCTCACCGAAGCGCCACTGCGCATGCTCATGAACAACCTCGACCCCGAGGTCGCCGAACGGCCTGAGGAACTGGTGGTTTACGGCGGCATCGGCCGCGCGGCCCGCGACTGGAAATCCTTCGATGCCATCGTGGCTACGCTGTCGCGCCTCGAGTCGGATCAGACACTGCTCATCCAGTCCGGCAAGCCGGTCGGCGTGTTCCAGACGCACGCCGACGCGCCGCGCGTGTTGTTAGCCAACTCCAATCTCGTGCCGAGATGGAGCACGTGGGAGCACTTCAACGAGCTCGACCGCAAGGGCCTGATGATGTACGGGCAGATGACGGCCGGCTCATGGATCTACATTGGCTCGCAGGGCATCGTGCAGGGCACCTATGAAACCTTCGTCGAAATGGGTCGCCAGCACTATGGCGGCAGTCTCGCGGGTCGCTGGTTGCTCACCGCCGGCCTCGGCGGCATGGGCGGCGCACAACCGCTGGCCGCAGTCATGGCCGGCGCCTCCTGTCTCGCGGTGGAATGCCAGCGCTCGCGCATCGACATGCGCCTCAAATCCGGTTACGTCGATTACGCCTCGGACAACATCGACGAGGCGCTGAGCATCATCGAGAAGTCCTGCGCCGACCAAAAGCCCGTGTCCGTGGGGCTGCTCGGCAATGCCGGCGAGGTCCTTCCTGAACTGTTCCGGCGCGGCGTGCGGCCCGACCTGCTGACCGATCAGACTTCCGCCCACGACCCAGTCAACGGCTATCTACCCATCGGCTGGACCGTGGAGAAATGGCTGGCGACCCGCATCGCGGATCCCACCACGGTCAGCGCGGCAGCGCGGGCCTCGATGGCATCGCACGTGCACTCCATGCTCGACTTTCACAAGGCCGGCGTGCCAACCGTGGACTACGGCAACAACATTCGCCAGGTGGCGCTCGAAGAAGGCGTCAAGAACGCGTTCGACTTTCCGGGGTTCGTGCCGGCCTACATCCGCCCGCTGTTCTGCCGCGGCGTCGGGCCCTTCCGCTGGGTGGCATTGTCGGGCGATCCGGAAGACATCGCGCGCACCGACGCCAAGGTCAAACTGCTGATGCCCGATGACCAGCATCTGCATCACTGGCTCGACATGGCGCATGCCCGCATCAAGTTCCAGGGCCTGCCGGCGCGCATCTGCTGGGTGGGTCTCGGCGATCGGCACAGGCTCGGCCTCGCCTTCAACGAGATGGTGGCGAGCGGCGAGCTCAAGGCGCCGATCGTCATCGGCCGCGATCACCTGGACGCCGGCTCGGTGGCGTCGCCCAATCGTGAGACCGAAGGCATGCGCGACGGCAGCGACGCTGTCTCCGATTGGCCACTGCTGAATGCATTGCTGAACACGGCGTCGGGCGCCACGTGGGTATCCATTCACCATGGCGGCGGTGTCGGCATGGGTTTCTCGCAACATGCCGGTGTAGTCATCGTGTGCGATGGGACCCCTGAAGCCGCCAAGCGAATCGCGCGCGTGTTGTGGAACGATCCGGCCACCGGCGTCATGCGCCACGCCGATGCGGGTTACGACATCGCGCTCGACACGGCGCGACGGCACCAGCTCGATCTGCCCGGAATTCTGCCTTAAGCATCCTCCTACGCCAGCGGAACATCGCCGCTTCTGTGCAATCGAACCGTCGTTACCTAAGACGCAACGAAGGAGAGACGCTATGTCCTACATCGATGGATTTGTCGCTGCCGTTCCCACGGCGAACAAAGAGGCGTACCGCCTGCATGCAGCGAATGCGGTGGCGATGTTCAAGGAGTTCGGCGCGACGCGCCAGGTTGAAACCTGGGGCGACGATGTTCCCGACGGCAAGGTCACGGATTTCAAAGGCGCGGTGAAAGCCAGGCCCGATGAAACCATCGTGTTTTCCTGGCTCGAATATCCCGACAAGGCCACGCGTGACAAGGCCAACCAGAAAATCATGAACGACCCGCAAATGAAGGCGCTCGGCGCGCAGATGCCATTCGACGGGAAGCGCATGATCTTCGGCGGCTTCGCGCCCATCAATGACAGCGGCAAGAGTTCGAAACCCGCCTACATCGACGGCATCGTCACTCCCGTTCCCGCCGCAAACAAGGATGCATATCGCGAGATGGCGGACAAGCACGCGGCGGTGCTCAAGGAATATGGAGCCACTCGCACTGTCGATGCGTGGTCGGACGATGTGCCGGACGGCAAGGTCACGGACTTCAAAGGCGCGGTGAAGGCGAAGCCCGATGAGAAGATCGTCTACTCCTGGATCGAGTGGCCGTCGAAACAGGCGCGCGACGACGGCTGGAAGAAAGCCATGGAAGACCCGCGCATGAAGGGCATGAAAATGCCGTTCGATGGCCAGCGCGTGATCTATGGCGGCTTCGCGACGGTGCTCGACGAATAGGCGCGCGGCGATTCTTCCCAATCCGCCGTGCTGGCTGCTAGGCTCGCGGCTTCTCACACTGGAGCGACCGTTATGAGCAAGGGCATGGACCAGAAAAAGAGCAGCAAGAAGAAGGCCGCCAAGAGCTTCGACGAGAAGCGTGCGGCGAAGAAGGCCAAGAAGGCTGAGCGTTCTTTCCTGCAGCGGCCCTGAAGATTCGACGGCTCGGACTCACTTCAAACTGAGTTCGAGCCGTACCTTCTTGTTCTCGGCGGGCGCCGACGGATTGGCGCCCAGTATGAAAACGCGCGCGGCGTCGAGACCGCCCGCACTCAGCAGCGCATCCTGGATGGCCCGCGCGCGCGTCTGACCCAGCGCCTCGAGGTCACGATCCGTGACCAGGTGTTTCCCACCGATCGCCTGCTCCAGCTCCGCAATCGCCGGCGCATAAGCCGCAGGATCGCGCGCGTTCCTGCGCACGCCATTCAGCGCGAGCGCGGCTGGCGGCAACGCCGCGCGGCCGAAATCCAGCTGATATTGCGCCAGTAGTAAGTCGAAACGCCGCGCCGGGTCGGCGAGCGCAGCATCGTCGGCCTTCGGAAGCGCGCGCAGCGTGGTCGTCAGCTGACGCGTCGAGAGCGCGGCGCGATCGAGCCCGGGCGAATACGCGGTGGGTATTTCCAGCTGCAGCGCGGGCCGCTCGGTCAGCGCCCTGCCGATCGAGACAATTTTTTGTTGAGCCGCGGAATCGAGCGCCACCTCGCCGGGCTCGAACTCGATCTGGTTCATCGTCTCGCCGCCACCGAACAGACTGCCGAGCAGCGCGAATGGCGCGGTGGCCGCTTTGGTGAGTAAACCGACGAACGCCTTCCAGATCAGCGGCCCCATGCGAAAATGCGGGTCGTCGAGGCTGCCAGTCATCGGCAGATCGATATCGATCACGCCGTTTCGATCCTTGAGCAGCGCCACCGCCAGTTTGAGCGGCAGGTGTACCGCATCAGTGCTCTCGACGCGCTCACCGAGTTCCAACTGGTCGATGACGAAACGCTGTTTCGCCGTGAGCGTGCGATTCTCGACCAGGTAGGCGACGTCGATCGACAGTTTGCCCTTCTCTATCTTGTAGCCCGCGAACCGCCCGGAGTACGGCGTCACCGAGGTGAGCTCGACGCCCTGGAAACTCACCTTGAGATCGGTGTACAGCGCGGCCGCCAGGAGATTGAGGGCACCGGAGATCTTCGCCGGCGCGTAGCGATCGACCTTGCCCTCGAGCTCTACGCTGGCGCGTGACTTGGGGTCCGAGGAAAGCCCGAGCACACTGCCGTTCATGTTTTGCAGATTGACAGCGTAGTTAGGCTGGATCCAGAAGTCGGCGAAGTTGGCGGCGCCGTTGACGACGCGCACCGCGCCGATGCTCACGCGCAGCGGTGGCGGTTGGGCCGCTTTTGTCCCCGGCTGGGCCTCGAGCGTTTGAATCGGCGCCGGCATGCTGCCCGAAGGCGCGCTCAGCACTTTACTGACATTGATGGTCTGATCAGCCGCGATGATGAGGCGCGCATACGGTGCATTGGCCACGACCGTCGCGATGCGTAGCCGCGCCGGGTCCGAAGAATATTCGAGACCCGAGACTTGCAGCCGGTCCCAGGTGACGAATTCCTGCTTCAGCGCGTTGTCGATGGTGTGCAGCCTGGCGACATCGATGTTGCCGGCGATGGTCAATGCGCCCTGTTCGGCGCGCTTCACATCGAGTCCGGCGGTCAGCCCACCGCTCGACAACGTCATTTGCGTGTAGGTGCCGAGGTAGGGCTGCAGTGACTTCAGCTTGAAATCAGTTAGATCGATGTGGCCGGCAACGGCATTCGTGTCCGGAACCACCTCGGCCTTGGCGAGCACCTTTGAGTCGCCATCGATTCCAACCTTCGCATCGATCCGCACCCGGGATCCCGGAGCGTTGCTGTAGCCTTCGATCTTCACGTCGATTGGCGCGAGCTTGAATGTGGCGGCGGGCATTACCAGCGAATCTTCGACGTCCACGCTGGCAGCACCGATGATGATATCCGGCGCCACCAACACCCACGGTGGCGCCGCCGGCGTTGCTGTCGCTGCCGGCGTGGAGGTAGCAGGTCCCGGCATGGCTTCCCCGGCGCCGCCGAGCGCCAACAGGTTGATGCGTCCCCGCGCATCGCGGCGCGCGCGCAACGCCGCGCCTGACAGGCTTGCCTTCTCGATTTCCACGCGTCGGCGCTTCAGGTCGAGTCGCGTGTTGGTCACCTGCAATTGATCGAGCTTGACGTCGTCCGCGGCCGAGGCCGCGCCTTTCAACGCCAGATTGACCACGCTGACGTTCTTCACGATCAGTTTGAGTTCCGACTCACGCGCCGCGAATTCGTAGTCGCCGTCCAGGTCGATCATGCCGGCGGTGACTTCGAAGGCCAGCGCATCACGTAGATAGGACCAGAGCGTTGCGGCATGCAGGTTGCTCACGGCGAAATTGCCACGCGACGCGAACGGCGTCAGCGAGAAGCTGCCGTTCCACGAGAAACGTTCATCGGCTGCCGATGCCGCGCGCAATGCATAGGCGTTGCCTGCCTTGCCGACGCTCGCAAAGTCGCGCAGCTCGAACGCAATGGGCGCAAGGCGCGTATGGAACGCCGTGGCGCGGGCCTGGTCCTCGAAATCGATGCGGCCCGCCGTTACGCGCAGGCGATCGATGAGTAACCTCAGGGGTTCTTCAGGCCCGGCCGGCGGCGGTGCCGGTGCGCCGAATGGTTGCGCGAGTTCGGCCAGATTGAGCGTGCCGTCCTTGCGGATCAGCACGCGGGTGAAGGGTTCGTCGAGGTCGATCGCCGCGAAACTGGGCGCCAGTCGAAAAACCGAGGACAGGTTGAGATTCACCAGCAGGTCGCGGAATCCCAGCAGCGGCTGGCCTTCGGAATCCGGGAACGACAGCCCGTGCACTTCGAGCACCAGCGTGAACGGGTTGAACTGGATCTCGCCGATCTCGACTGTGCGGTGATATTTTGCCGTGACGAAATCGGCGGCCTGCGATCGAAGCAGGCGCGGCACCCCGAAGAAGCCGAACAGCGCATAGCCCACCAGCAGCGCGACCAGGACCAGCACGACGATGGTTCGCGCGCGCGTGAGCTTCATGAAACCAGCCATGCGCCGACTGTAGCGAATCCGGTTCATACAGTGCTGGAAAGGCGCCCTTGCTGAGGATGCCGCACTGCGAAATATGCTTGGGCTATGGCCAGGGGATCGACCACCGTCTTCATCGAGTGCCGCCGGTGCGGCCACAAAGGGCAACGTGAAGTGGAGTTTCTGCCCTTGCCGCCCGAGGCACGCTGGCGCTGCTCGCAGTGCCATAACCGCGATGCGGGGTCGATCAAGATCTGGAGCACCGGCGGCACGTCGTCCGCCCGGATCATTTCGTTTCCGAAAGGAAAACGAACCTAACTAGCACCCATCAGGTGGTGGGGCGTTTCGGCTCCGAGCTGGCCCACGCGGGCGGTGCCCCGGCGGTGCCGAGTTCGACGCTGGCCTTGCGTAGCACCACGATGAGCGCGGCGATCTGGCTGCCCTGATCTTCGTGCGGTGCCCCCGACAGCCGCTCTTTCATGCGCTCCAGTGTCTCCGCGAAATCCTTGAGGCGCTTGGAAGCGTTGACGTGATCCTGCATGGAGGTGGTCACCGATTTCTCGATGTTGTGCAGGTGGCCGAGCATGCGTTCCAGCGAGCCGGTGTCGGTGCCGCGCGGATCACGGGCTTGCTCGTATTTGAAGATAGTGCGCAGCAGGTTGCGCGCCTGCTCTACGGGATTGGGCTGTCTTGCGAGTTCGGCATTCATTGCGGTAACAGTGGCATTGGGGCAACGGCTTGTCTATCAGAATCTCAGCCCATTTCCTCGGGCGGACGGAGCGTCCGGAAGGCGCGCCACAGCACGATGTCGTAGAGAATCTTGAGAGCCGCGCCCACCACGAGCGGCGCGGCCAGCGACGTGCCCGTCATCAGAAACCCTGCAAATGCAGGGGCCACGGCCCATCCGGCCATGCGCAAGTGGAAGTGGGCCAAGCTGGTGCAGGGCGTGG
>JBDTSV010000137.1:0-11413 GCA_039930985.1 Pseudomonadota bacterium | reverse complement strand
CGGGCGCTACTGCAACAAACCCGCGCGTTGTTTGCAACTGAAATTTCTTTCGTGTCGGCCCGTGGCGACAAAAGCAAGTTGTCAGCTATTAGGGCTGCTAACAGTCTTTGACAGGCCATCGCGCAGGATTTCTCGCGCGGCGTTGTGTCCGGGAATTCCAGTGACGCCACCACCGGGGTGCGCGCCGGCGCCGCACAAGTACAGGCTTTTCAGTGGTGTGCGGTAATCACCGTAACCTAACATCGGTCGCGCGGCCCACAACTGATCGAGGCCCAACGCGCCGTGGAAAATGTCGCCGCCTGCTAGGCCGAGTTTTTCTTCGAGATCGAGCGGGCTCAAAGCCGAATGTCCCAATACACTTGCTCGAAAGTTCGGGGCGTACGATTCCACTGTCGCAAAGATGAGGTCTACAGCACGCGAGCTTTCCTGACGCCAGTCACGGCCGCCCGGCAGTTTGTAGGAGAAATGCTGACAGAACAAAGAGGCAACGTGAGCTCCTTTTGGTGCGAGAGAACTGTCAAGAGTCGAAGGAATGAGCATTTCCACGATGGGGTTGCGCGACATGCCGGTGAGGCGCGCGTCCGCGAAGGCGTGATCCATGTATTCGAGCGTCGGCGCGAGAACGATTCCGGAACCCAGGTGCGCGCCACCGTCGTTGCGCGGTGCGGCGGTGAATTTCGGCAGTTCGGACAACGCCACGTTCATGCGGAACGTGGCCGAGCCGACGCGCAGCCGTTCGATGCGCGCGCGAAATTCGGCCGGCAGGTCGGCATCCGCCAATAGTTTGAGGAAGAGCGGCTTGGGGCCGAGATTCGCGGCGATCGCGTTGCCCAGGATCACGCGGCCGTCTTCGAGCTCGATGCCGGTAGCGCGGCCACCTTCGACCACGATGCGTTTGACCGGCGCATCGGTCTCGAGCGCGACGCCGAGGCGGCGCGCCTCGGTGGCCATCGCTTGCGTTATCGCTCCCATGCCGCCGACCGCATGGCCCCACACTCCGGCTTTGCCGTTCACTTCGCCGAAGACGTGATGCAACAGGACATAGCCGCTGCCAGGTGTGTAAGGGCTGGCGTAGTTGCCAACCACCGCGTCGAAGCCGTACAGCGCCTTGAGGGCGTCGGTCTCGAACCAGTGATCTAACAAGTCGCCGGCGCTGCGCGTGAACAGTTCGTGGATGTCGCGTTGCACACTGACGTCGAGTTTGCGGAACTGGCGGCCCATCTGGAGCGCGCCCCACAGGTCGCGCAAGCGGCGCGGATCGGCGGGTGGCGTTTCGAGCAGTTGCGAGCGCAACAGCGTGACCGCCGCGTCGAGCATCTTGTGGTAAGCCGGCAGGCGCTCGGCATCTCGCGCGGAGAAAGAGCGCACCGATTCGTGGGTACGCGCACTGTCCGGGCCGGCGACGAGCGCGCGGCCGTCGGGCATCGGCAGGAAATTCTGCATGGGCCGCTCGAGCACCCTGAGGCCGTGCTCGGCGAGGCGCAGGTCGCGGATGACCTTGGGATTCAGCAGGCTGACCGTGTAGCTCGCGGTGGAGTTGCGAAAGCCGGGGTGGAATTCCTCGGTGACTGCGGCGCCGCCGAGGATGGAACGGCGCTCGAAGACGCCGACGGATAGGCCGGCTTTGGCGAGGTAGCAGGCGCAGGTGAGGCCGTTGTGACCGCCACCAATGACGACCACATCGAAGCGGGTTTTTGGGCTTGACCTGGATATATTCACAGTGTACAAATCCTCAGCCCTGATTCTTCTTTAAAGGAATCCGCCATGTCCGATCTCACTCCACGCCAAACTGAAATCCTGCGTCTCATCCAGCGCCAGATTAACGAAACCGGCATGCCGCCCACGCGCGCCGAAATCGCCGGCGAACTCGGTTTCAAATCTCCGAATGCCGCCGAAGAGCATCTGCGTGCTCTGGCGCGCAAAGGCGTCATCGCGCTCGTGCCCGGCGCATCGCGTGGCATCAAGCTCATGGACACCATGCGCGAGCAAATGGGTCTGCCGCTCATCGGCCGCGTTGCCGCGGGTCGTCCCATCCTCGCCGAAGAGAATATCGAATCCCGGCTCGACATCGACCCCAGTATCTTTCAGCCCAGGCCGCATTACCTGCTCAAGGTGGTCGGCATGTCCATGAAAGACGCCGGCATTCTCGATGGCGACCTGGTGGCCGTGCATCGTACGCCTGAAGTACGCAACCGGCAGATCATCGTGGCGCGCCTCGAAAACGAAGTCACGGTCAAGCGCTACAAACAAGATGGCTCGGTGGTGTGGCTGCTGCCCGAGAACGCGGACTTCGAACCCATCCGCGTCAATATCAAGGAAGACCCGCTCATCATCGAAGGGGTGGTGGTGGGTGTTCTGCGGCGGGGCAAAGCCCTTTCCTGAAAATCTGATGTACGCCGCCGCTTCGGCGGCGTCAGGAGTGGCGCGTGAGCGCCTGAAAATACATGTTGTTAGGACTGCGCACGGCGATTTACCACACGCCGGACATCGCCGCGGCCAAGCTCTGGTACATGAAAGTCCTGGGGTTCCCGCCGTACTTTGACCAGCCTTTCTACGTGGGCTTCAACGTCGGTGGTTACGAACTCGGACTCACGCCCGATGACGGCCCAAATAGTGGGACAAGTGCGGTCGGCGCTTACTGGGGCGTCAAAGACGTCGAGTCGGCGCTGGCGCGCCTGCTCGAGCTCGGCGCCGGGCCGCGCACGGAAGTGCAGGACGTAGGCGAGGGCATTCGCGTCGCCGACGTGCTCGATCCTTTCGGCAATGTGTTCGGCATCATCGAAAATCCCCATTTCAAGCTGACAACACAAACTGACAACAAGTGACGAGTATGAAACGCGCCTCCGGAAGTTTTGAAGTCACTGTGCAGCCCTTGCCGAACGCGGATGTTTCGGCCGACGCCATGTTCGGACGCTTGCTGCTCACCAAGAAATTCAGCGGCGATCTCGAAGCTTCAGCGCGTGGGCAAATGCTGTCGGCGGGCACGGCCATGAAGGGCTCCGCGGGTTATGTGGCCATCGATCAGGTCACCGGCATGCTCGAGGGGCGCAAGGGCAGCTTCATCCTGCAGCATTCGGGAAGCATGAACCGCGGTGCGCCGAGCCTCTCCATCATGGTGGTGCCGGATTCCGGCACGGGCGAGCTCGCCGGACTCACGGGCACGCTCAGCATCAACATCGTCGAAGGTAAACACTTCTACGACTTCCTTTACTCCCTCCCCGCGAGCTGATGCAGCCCGCACTTCCATGCTCGAAACCCACGAAAAGCAATTGGCCGAGTTGCTCGCCCACCCGTCGGTGTGGCGTGGGCGCAGCCGCGCCGCAGTGGAAACTTTCCCCACGGGGTTCGCCGCGCTCGATGCGGGGTTGCCCGGCGGCGGCTGGCCGCGCCACGGCCTCATAGAAATCCTCACGCCGCAGCCCGGCGTCGGCGAGCTCTGTCTACTGTTACCGGCGCTGGCCGCATTGTCGCAACTCGCGCCGGCGCGCTGGTGCACCTGGGTGTCGCCGCCGCACGAACCATTCGCGCCAGCGCTCGCGGCACATGGAGTGGCGCTCGATCGCATGCTCATCGTGCGCACCCATCTGCCGCTGTGGGCGCACGAACAGGCGCTGCGCTCGGGCGCGTGTGAAGTGGCAATGGCGTGGTTGCCGCGCGCATCACCGCGGGCCATCCGTCGCCTGCAACTGGCGGCCGAGCAGGGCCGCGCGCTCGGGGTGCTCTATCGCAGCCAGCGGTTCGCGAGCGATCCATCGCCCGCCATGTTGCGCGTCTTGCTCGAGCCCAACACTTCCGCGGGCCGGCACGGCGCACGCATCAGTCTGCTCAAGAGCCGCGGGGGCAGCCGCGAACCCATCGAGCTCGAATGGGCTCGCGCTGCGGCGTGAGTGGGGCAGCTGTTCATGCGCCAGCGTGCCCAACGACTACTTTTTGAACCGGGGGATGCGAGTGCGACGCCGTCCGTTTTACGGGTGCGGCCGGCGTCGCCTCCGCCCACGGGGCCAGGACCTGAAGGACAAGCCGCGCTCGCGCTGGGGCCGCGTGAGTTATGGATCGCCGCGCATGTGCCGCAGCTCTCATTGCTGGCGGTGTGGCCCGGCGCCGGGCAGAAGCCGCTGGTGGTGCTGGATGGCGCGCGCAATCCGCGCATCGTCGATGCGGACTCGAAGGCGCGCTCGGCCGGAGTGCGCATCGGCATGACCCTGGGCGCGGCGTTCGCGGCCGCGCCGCATCTCGACGCCCGAACACGCGATGCGGCGCGCGAGCTTGCGCTCATGCAGCGCCTGGCCGGCATCGCCACCACTTTCACACCGCAGGTATCCATCGAAGCTCCCGACGGTCTGCTGCTGGAGATCAGGTCGAGCATCACTTTGTTCGGTGGATTGCGCGAGTTGTGCCGCCAGTTGCGCGAGGCCTGTCGCGCCGATCCGGTGTTCATGCAAATGCAGGCGCAACCGCGCTTCACACTCGCGCCCACCGCGCTGGCCGCACTCGTCGCGGCGCGCGCCGGCGCACGTTGTTTCATCACGGATCCCGCGGTGTTGCCTGCCCGGCTCAAGGCACTGCCGCTGACCACATTGCGTTGGCCCGAAGAAGAAAACGCGCGTCTCGCGGCCATGGGCGTGTCCACGCTCGGCGGGCTAATACGTCTGCCACGCGCAGGGTTCGCCAAGCGGTTTGGTCCTGCGCAGCTTGCCGATCTCGACCGGCTGCTCGGCAGGCGTGCCGATCCGCGCCGGCATCTCGTGCGCCGGCCGCGTTACCGTGGGCGGCTCGACCTCGATCATGAGATCGAAGATCACGAACGTATCCTGCAGGCGCTGCAGCCGTTGTTGGAAGAGCTGGAACAATTCCTGCGCGTGCGTCAGCGTGGCATCACCGCGCTGCAATGCCGCTTCCATCACTATCGCGCTGCGCCCACGCGCTGCACGCTGCGGCTGGCCACGCCCGAGGCCAACGCGGCAAACTTCACCAAACTGCTGCGCGAGCGCCTGGCCACGCTGGTTTTGCCCGAGCCCGTGCGCCGCTGCGAACTGCGCGGAGGCGCGCTCACCGATCGCACTGTGGCCAGCAAGCCGCTGTGGTCGCCCGGGGAGCGCGGACATGCGCCGGCGGGTGAAATGCCGGCGCTGGTCGAACATCTGCGCGCGCGGCTCGGAACCGCCGCGGTTTATGGCATCTGCCGGGTGTCGGAGCACCGGCCCGAGAACGCATGGCGCGTGACGCAGCCCGCGCTCGCGCAGGATCGCAAACCGAAGCGCGAAGCCGATGCGGCATGGCCGCAGTTCCGCCGGCCGCTATGGCTGCTGCACGCGCCGCGTGAGCTCGATTCGCAACGCGGCCGGCCGCGGCACGGCGGCGCGCTGCAGTTGTTAGCCGGTCCCGAGCGCATCGAAAGCGGCTGGTGGGATGGCGCCGACATGCAGCGCGACTACTACTGCGCGAAGGACGCCAACGGCGCTCACCTGTGGATCTACCGCGAATGCGCCGGCAGCAGAAAATGGTTCCTGCACGGAATCTTCGGGTGAACACCGAAACGCCGGCCTATGCGGAGTTGCATTGCCTCAGCAACTTCAGTTTCCTGCGCGGCGCCTCGCATGCGGAAGAACTGGTCGCGCAGGCCAATGAGCTCGGGTACGTCGCGCTCGCCATCACCGACGAGTGCTCGCTCGCGGGCGTGGTGCGCGCGCATTCGGCGGTGAAGAAGCTCGGTGGAGTCAAACTACTGATCGGCGCGGAGTTCGCGCTCGATTGCGGTCTGCGCCTGGTGATCATCGCGCGCAACCGCACCGGATATGGACGCCTGTCGCGGCTCATCACCCGCGGCCGGCGCAAGGCGGAAAAAGGCCGCTATTCGCTGGCTCGTGCCGACTTCGAAGAGTTCGTCGGCAATGCGGCAACTCCGCGCGACCAAGAGATCGTGAGCGCGGGCACGCTCGCGCTGTGGCTGCCACCGCGGCAGGCCGATATGCCGGGCCAAGGCGAATGGATCGCCCGCACCTTTGCCGGCCGGGCGTGGATCGCAGTGGAACTGACGCGTGACGGCCAGGATCGCCAGCGGCTGGCGCGCTGCCGGGAGTGGGGGCAGCAGCATGGGTTGCCCCTGACCGCGGCCGGCGACGTGCACATGCACGTGCATGCGCGGCGTCGCCTGCAGGATGCGCTCACGGCGGTGCGGCACGGCGTCACCGTCGCCGAAGCAGGGACGCGGCTGCATCCCAATGGCGAACGGCACCTGCGTGCGCGCGCGCGTCTCGAACGGCTCTATCCACCCGAGCTCCTGGCCGAAACCGTGAAGATCGCCGCGCTCGCTGATTTCTCGCTCAACGAGCTGCGCTACGAATATCCACGCGAACTGGTGCCGGCCGGCGAAACCGCGGCCGCGCATCTGCGCCAGCTCACGGAAGCGGGCGCACGCAAGCGCTGGCCGTCCGGCATCCCCGAGGAAATGCAAAAGAAGATCGACTACGAGCTCGCGCTCATCGCCGATCTCTCCTACGAATCCTATTTCCTCACCGTGCACGACATCGTGAGCGAAGCGCGCCGCCTCAACATCCTGTGCCAGGGGCGCGGCTCGGCCGCCAATTCCGTGGTGTGTTATTCGCTCGGGGTCACCGAAGTCGATCCTTCGCGCGGCGAACTGCTCATGGAACGTTTCATTTCGCGCGAACGCAACGAGCCACCCGACATCGACATCGACTTCGAGCACGAGCGGCGCGAAGAAGTCATTCAATACATCTACCGCAAGTACGGCCGCGAACGAACCGCGCTCACGGCCACGGTCATCAGCTACCGGCCGCGCAGTGCACTGCGCGACATGGCCAAAGTCATCGGGCTCGATGCGGTGCAGGCCGAGCGGCTGTCCGGCGCCATGCAGTGGTGGGACACCTCGGTCGATGAAGACCGCGTCCGCGAGGCGGGCTTCGAACCCGATAACCCTCAGCTCGTACTGCTGCTCGACCTGGCCGCGCAGCTGCAGGGGTTTCCGCGGCACCTGTCCCAGCACGTTGGTGGCTTCGTCATCTCGCAGGGTCTGCTCGAAGAGCTGGTGCCCATCGAAAACGCCGCCATGGCCGATCGCACGGTCATCGAGTGGGACAAGGACGATCTCGATGAGCTGGGCCTGCTCAAGGTGGACGTGCTGGGCCTCGGCATGTTGTCAGCG
This sequence comes from Pseudomonadota bacterium, assembly GCA_039930985.1. GTDB lineage: Bacteria > Pseudomonadota > Gammaproteobacteria > Steroidobacterales > Steroidobacteraceae > CADEED01. The sequence continues at coordinate 4,248 of JBDTSV010000137.1, read as the reverse complement.
TTGCGGCGCGGGTTTTCGCTGGTATCGGCTTTCCGAGGCAAGCCATTCTCGCTCGCCGATGTGCCGAAGGAAGACGCGCGCGTCTACGAAATGATTTCGCGCGCCGACACCATCGGCGTGTTCCAGGTCGAATCGCGCGCGCAGATGTCGATGCTGCCGCGCCTGAAGCCGAAAGAGTTCTACGACCTGGTCATCGAAGTCGCCATCGTGCGTCCCGGTCCCATCCAGGGTGGCATGGTGCATCCCTATCTACGCCGGCGGCAGGGACTGGATCCGGTCAGTTATCCGAGCGATGCCGTCAAAGGCGTGCTGTCGCGCACGTTGGGAGTGCCTATCTTCCAGGAGCAGGTGATGCAGCTGGCGATCGTCGCGGCAGGTTTCACGCCGGGTGAAGCCGACCAGCTACGCCGGAGCATGGCCGCCTGGAAGCGGCGTGGCGGTCTCGGACACTTCGAGCGGCGGCTCATCGATGGCATGCGCGATCGTGGATATCACGAGGATTTCGCGCGTGCCATCTTCAGCCAGATCCAGGGTTTCGGTGAATACGGTTTTCCCGAATCGCATGCCGCAAGTTTCGCGCTGCTGGTCTACAGCTCGGCCTGGCTCAAGTGTTACGAGCCTGCCGCCTTCACCTGCGCGCTCATCAACAGCCAGCCCATGGGGTTCTATGCGCCGGCCCAGCTGGTGCGCGATGCCAGTGCTCATGGGGTGGAAGTCAGGCCCCTCTGCGCGTGCGCGAGCGATTGGGATTGCACGCTCGAGTGCCGCTCCGACCATGAACCTGCGCTGCGGCTGGGGTTGCGCATGGTGAAGGGCTTGAGCGAAGACGCGGCGATCCGCATCGTCGCGGCGCGTGCGCAGGCGATGTTCGCAAGCGTGCAGGACCTCACGCGGCGCGCAAATCTTGCGCGCCGCGAACTCGAAGCGCTCGCGGACGCGGGTGCGCTGCGCCACCTGTCGGGCAACCGGCATCTCACTTTCTGGCAGGTGGCGGGCAGTGAGCAGCAGCTGCCGCTCGCGCCCGTGCCGGCACACGCCGAAGGCACGCCGTTGCTGGCGCCGCCCACCGAAGGCCAGAACATCGCCGCGGACTATCGTTCGGTGGGCCTGACGCTCGGCCGTCATCCGCTCGCGTTACTGCGTGCCCAGCTCACGGCCGCGCATGTGGTCACCTCAGTCGATCTGCGCGACCTGCCGCATGGGCAGGAGGTACGCGTCGCCGGCATCGTCACGGCGCGCCAGCGGCCGCAGAGCGCCGGTGGCGTCATGTTCATCACGCTCGAGGATGAAACCGGATACGTGAATCTCATCGTCTGGGAGGGGGTGTGGTCGCGCGCTCGCCGTATCGCCAATGGATCGCGGCTGCTCGAGGTGGCTGGCAAGCTGCAGAAGGAGGGGCTGGTGACCCACGTGGTGGCACAGCGGCTGGTGGACCGGACGCGCCTGCTGGGATCGCTGGTGACGCAGTCGCGGGATTTTCGATGAACGCCGCTTGAAGCCTCAGCCGGGATTCTTCGAGTTGCTCATCTTGCGAACAGCAGTGCTGTCGTCATCGATGTTGTAGTCATCGAAATCGCTGGTGAGCTCGGCGGTGTTCTTGTCTTCGAGACGGCGCTCGAGACGGCGCCAGGGTGGGTCGCCTAGCTTCTGGCCGCGTTTCTTGGCGGCATCCAGGTCTTTCGCGAGACGATCGAAATCGACTTCGCTGGTCGCCTCGAACGCAACCTCTTCCTCTTCCTCGTCGAATTCTTCTGATTCCGGTTTCTCGTTCATAACGCGGCTACCTCAGATAGGCGCGTTATAGATCGGCAGGCGGCGGCATGCAATGGCCAAAACCGAGAATCGCTCAAGGTTTAGCGAATCAAATTGTTCATTTCGAAAATGGGCATCAGCATTGCAAAAACGATGCCCATGACGAACATGCCCATCACAACTATGAGAAGTGGGCCCAGCAAACCCACCAGCGCGCCCATCATGGAGTCGAGCTCACGTTCCTGGTTGGTGGCCGCGCGATCCAGCATGTTGTCGAGCTCGCCGCTCGATTCACCTGAAGAAATGAGATGCACCGTCATGGGCGGGAACAGTTTGCTTTGCGCCAGGGACTTGCCGATCGGCGCGCCTTCGCGCACCCGGGCGGCCGCCGCCGCCACCGCGTCGCGCATGGGTAGATTGGTCACCACTTCGCCGGCGATGCGCATGGCTTCGAGCACCGGCACTGCGCTGGCGGTCAGGATGCTGAAGGTGCGCGTGAAACGCGCGGTGTTGAATCCGCGCACCAGCCGTCCGAACAACGGCAGGCGCAGCTGGAAACGGTGGAACCGGCGGCGATTGTCCGGGTTCTTGAGCCAGTAAACGAAGCCGACGATGGCGGCGATGATGCCGAGCGCGAGATAGATGCCAAACGAGCGCAGGAAATCGCTGACGGCGATCAGGACCTGGGTGGCGAACGGCAGTTTGCCTTTGCTCGACTCGAAGACCTCGATCACCTTCGGGACGACGTAGACCATCATGCCGGTCACGATTCCCAGGCAGATGATCGACAACACGATGGGATAGAGCATCGCCCCGAGCACCTTCTGCCGGGTCACTTCACGATTCTCGGTGTAGTCGGCCAGTCGCTCGAGCACGCCATCGAGGCGACCGGAGCTCTCGCCCGCGGACACCGTGGAACGGTAGATTTCCGGGAACACCTTCGGAAACTCGCTGAACCCGTCGGCCAGCGTGTGGCCTTCCATGACCTTGGCGCGCACCCCGAGCATGATGCTTTGAATTCGTGGTTTCTCCGACTGCTGGGAGACGGCGAGCAGCGCTTCTTCGAGCGGCAGGCCAGCCTTGACGAGCGTGGCGAGCTGACGGGTGAGCAGCGAAAGATCTGACGCGGATACCCGCCGGCCGGAAAAACCACGCTGGCGTTTCGCCTCGCCGTGCTTGACCTCCGCGACCGTGACCGGCAACAGCTGCTTCTCACGCAGCAGCTGGCGTACATGCTTGGCAGTGTCGCCCTCGACTACGCCATTCTGTTCACGGCCCGCGGTATCGAGAGCGGTGTATTCGAAGGCACCCACGTGTGGAATCAATCCTCGCGCGTGACGCGCAGGACTTCTTCGACCGTGGTTTCGCCGCGCAGGACCTTGTCGAGCCCATCGTCGCGAATCGAGGGGGTCATGGTGCGCGCGTAGCGCTCGAGATCATGTTCGGCGGCTTCGTCGTGGATCATGGTGCGCATGTGGTCATCGACGATGACCAGTTCGTAGATCCCCGTGCGGCCGCGGAAACCCGAGGTTCCCTTGCCGGGCCGGTATAGCGTGGGCGACGGATCGTTCGCGCCCAAGCCCAACAGACGGCGTTCGTAGTCGCCGGCTTCGAAGGCCTGCTTGTTGTCGGGGTTGAGCGTGCGCACCAGGCGCTGCGCGACCACGCCGATGAGGCTCGACGACAGCAGGAACGGTTCGATGCCCATGTCACGCAGACGGGTGAGTGCGCCCACCGCGGTGTTGGTGTGCAGCGTGCTCAATACCAGGTGGCCGGTGAGCGATGCCTGCACGGCGATCTGCGCGGTTTCGAGATCGCGGATTTCACCGACCATCACCACGTCCGGATCCTGGCGCAGGATGGCGCGCAGTCCGCGCGCGAAGGTCATCTCGACCTTGGTGTTCACCTGCGTCTGGCCGATGCCGTCGATGTAGTACTCGATCGGGTCCTCGACCGTCATGATGTTCTGCGTGTTGTCGTTCAGGTGCTCGAGACCCGCATACAGCGTGGTGGTCTTGCCCGAGCCCGTGGGGCCGGTGACGAGAATGATGCCGTGCGGTTTGCGGAACAGCTCGGCGATGTTCGCTTCGGTTTTCGGATCCATGCCGAGCGCGGACAGGTGCAGGCGGCCGGCCTGCTTGTCGAGAATTCGCAGCACCACGCGCTCGCCATGTCCCGACGGAATGGTGGAGACGCGGACGTCCACTGAACGCCCGGCGATGCGCAGGCTGATGCGTCCATCCTGTGGCAGGCGCTTCTCGGCGATGTCGAGCTTGGACATGACCTTGATGCGCGACACCACCAGCGGCGCCACGGCACGCTTGCTCTGCAGGACTTCGCGCAACACGCCGTCGACGCGAAACCGAACTACCAGGCGGTTCTCGAACGGTTCGACATGAATGTCGGAAGCGTTTTCCTTCACCGCCTGCGTGAGCAAGGCGTTGATCAGGCGAATGATCGGCGCATCGTCTTCGCTCTCGAGCAGGTCGGCCTGTT